>JBASJO010000124.1:0-6678 GCA_049655365.1 Rhodoferax sp.
GACCGCAAGCTGCAGGCCATGCACAAGATCACGCTGGCCCTGGTGCTGGTGTTTGGCACGCTCACGCTGGTGCTGCATGACGACCGCTTCATCAAATGGAAACCCACCGTGCTCTACGCGGCCATGGCCATTGCGCTGGCCGTGGCGGTCTGGGTTTACAAGAAGAACTTTTTGAAAATGCTGCTGGGCAGCCAGATGACACTGCCCGAGCCGGTGTGGATGCGCCTGAACATCCTGTGGATCGGCTACAGCGCTTTCATGGCGCTCCTCAACGCCTATGTGGCCGCCTACTACAGCACCGAAGCCTGGGTCAACTTCAAGCTATGGGGTTACGCCTTCCCGCTGGTCTTCATTGTCGGCCAGGGGTTTTACATTTCACGCTACCTGACGGCTGACGACGCCAAAACACCCACACCATGAGCCAAGCCCCCACCGCCGAACAACTGCAGCAACGCCTGCAACAGGTCCTGCAACCCAGCCAGCTCGAAGTGCTTGACGAAAGCCACCAGCACAACGGCCATGCTGGCGCCAACGGCAGCGGCTTTGGCACCCACTTCAGGGTGCGCATCACGGCAGGGGCTTTTGCCGGCAAGTCCGCCGTGGCAAGGCACCGCCTTGTGTATGATGCGCTCCAAGATTTCATGGACCAGGGCTTGCACGCCTTGGCCATCGAAGCCCAGACACCCCAGGCCTGACGGCCCGGATCGACAATCTCGCTTTTCTAATTCAATTATTTGCAGGAAATTTGCATGAAAAACAAACTGGTATCCGGTCTTGCCTTGGCCGCCTTTCTGGGCGGTATGTCTGGCGCGGCCGTGGCGCAAAATGTGGCCATCGTCAATGGCAAAGCTGTTCCCCTCACCCGCGTTGAGGCCTTGAGCCAACAGGTGGCCCGCTCCGGCCGCCCGGTCACCCCGGAAATCCAGCAGCAGATCAAGGACGAAGTCATTGCCCGTGAAATCTTCATGCAGGAAGCCCAGAAACTGAGCCTGGACACCACGGTCGATTTCAAGAACCAGATGGAACTGGCGCGCCAGACCCTCCTGATCCGCGAACTGTTCGCCAATTACCAAAAAACCAACCCGGTCACCGATGCCGACATCCAGGCCGAGTACGACAAGTTCAAGGCGGCCAATGCGGGTAAGGAGTACCGCGCCAGCCACATCCTGGTCGAGAAAGAAGCAGAAGCCAAGGCCATCATTGCCCAACTCAAAAAAGGCGGCAAGTTTGAAGAAATTGCCAAGAAATCAAGCAAGGACCCGGGCTCCGGCGCCAAGGGCGGCGACCTCGACTGGGCGCCCGCCGGCAACTATGTGGCTGAATTCGCCACCGCCCTGACAGCACTGAGCAAAGGCAAGCTGACCGAAACCCCGGTCAAGTCCCAGTTTGGCTACCACGTCATTCGCCTCGATGACGTGCGCGATGCCCAGTTGCCTGCATTGGAAGAAGTCAAGCCCCAAGTGTCGCAACAACTGCAACAACAGAAACTGACCCAATACCAGGAAGCGCTGCGCGCCAAAGCCAAGGTTGAATAAGCCGGTCACTTGATCGCCCACGGAAAGCCGGCTTGCGCCGGCTTTTTTTGCTTCAGAAAACCGATAATCACCCCCATGTCCCTGCTCCCCCACCAACTTGAACTGTTAGCTCCGGCACGCGATGCCGCCATTGGCATGGAAGCCGTCAACCACGGGGCTGACGCTGTCTATATTGGCGGGCCGTCCTTTGGCGCGCGTACCAGCGCCGACAACTCGGTGGCCGACATTGCCCGGCTGGTGGCGCACGCGCACCGCTTCAACAGCCGCATTTTCATCACCATGAACACCATTCTGCGCGACGACGAACTGGAAGGCGCACGCAGCCTGGCCTGGCAACTGTATGAGGCCGGGGTGGACGCGCTGATCGTGCAGGACATGGGCTTGCTCAACCTGGACATGCCGCCGCTGCAATTGCATGCCAGCACCCAGTGCGACATCCGCACGCCCGAGAAAGCGCGCTTTTTGCAGGACGTGGGTCTGACCCAGCTGGTGCTGGCGCGCGAGCTCACGCTGCCACAAATTGCCGCCATTCGCGCCGCCACCGACCCGGCCCGCAGCACGCTGGAGTTTTTTGTCCATGGCGCCTTGTGCGTGGCCTACAGCGGCCAGTGCTACATCAGCGCGGCGCACACCGGGCGCAGCGCCAACCGCGGCGAATGCAGCCAGGCCTGCCGCCTGCCCTACCAGGTGGTCGATGACAAGGGCCGTTTTGTCGCGCACGACAAGCATGTGCTGAGCATGAAAGACAACAACCAGAGCGCCAACATCGCCGCGCTGGTGGATGCGGGTGTGCGCAGCTTCAAGATCGAGGGCCGCTACAAGGACATGGCCTATGTGAAAAACATCACGGCGCATTACCGCAAGCTGCTCGACGAGCTCATCGAGGCACGCCAGCACTCGGGCGACCCGCTGGCTCGGTCCAGCAGCGGACTCACCAGCTTCAGCTTCACGCCTGACCCGAACCAGAACTTCAACCGCGAATTCACCGACTACTTTGTCAACGGCCGCCAGGAGACCATTGGCGCCTTCGACACGCCGAAAAACCCGGGTCAGCCCATCGGTTTTGTCACCCAGGTCGGCCCCAACTGGGTCGATCTGGAATTGAACGACCGCCAGACTGTGCTGCACAACGGTGACGGCCTGTGTTACTACGACCTGCAAAAAGAACTGGTCGGCCTGGCCATCAACCGCGCTGAACTCGTCAGTGCCAAAAAAGGCAGCTGGCGTGTCTTCCCCAAAGACGAGCTGGCGGGCTTGAAAGACCTGCGCAAGGGTGTCGAGGTCAATCGCAACCGCGATGTCGACTGGCTGCATGGACTCGACAAAAAGTCCAGCGAGCGGCGCATCCAGGTCTGGGCGCATCTGACTGACGACACCCATGGCATCACCCTGACACTGACCGACGAAGACGGTTTCAGCGCCAGCGCGCACGCCACCCTGGCGCTCACGCCGGCCAAGGACAAGACCGGCGCGCTGGAAACCCTGGTGGACAACGTGTCGAAACTGGGCAACACGATGTTTGCCGCGAGTGACGTGCAGGTGACCTTTGCCCAACCCTGGTTTGTGCCGGCCTCCATCCTGAATCCGCTGCGCCGTGAAGCCGCACAAAAACTTGAAGCGGCCCGCAGCGCCGGTTTTGTGCGCTTCCTGCCGGGCCAGGCGGTGGAGCCCCCGGCGCCCTACCCCGAAGACAGCCTTACCTACCTGGCCAACGTCTTTAACGACAAGGCCCGTGCCTTCTACGCCAAACATGGCGTCAAGGTGATCGCCGCCGCCTACGAGAGCCACGAGGAGCCAGGCGACGTCAGCCTGATGATCACAAAACACTGCGTGCGCTTCTCCTTGAGCCTGTGCCCCAAGCAGGCCAAGGGCGTGACCGGCGTGCAGGGCACGGTCAAGGCCGAGCCCTTGCAACTGATCAATGGCAAGGAAAAACTCACCCTGCGCTTTGACTGCAAGCCCTGCGAAATGCACGTCGTGGGCAAAATCAAGACCTCCGTGCTAAAGCAAACCGCCAAGGACATGGCGACCTCTGCGAAGGGCATACCGATGAGGTATTTCCCCACGCGGCCGATCACGGCTTGAACTGGACTGCGTACAGGTTCTGATAGAGAAAGAGCTCAAAAATGGAAAACGCACAGACCAGCAGGGTCGCCAGATTATGGCTGGGCGAGGACGGCATCGTCCGCATCATCCACGTTCCCGGTGCGGAGGTGACGCTGGAGGATGCCAGGGAGACCATGGCGGTCTACCTGAAAATATACCAGGGCAAGAAACGGCCGCTGCTTGTCGATACCAAAACGATGAAGTCGCTTGCCAGGGGAGCCCGCCACTATTTTGCGGGAGAAGAGGCCGCGGCCGTCGCCAGCGCGGTCGCCATCATCGTCGGCACGCCGGTCAGCCGGGTATCGGGGAACTTCTACCTCGGCCTCAGCAATCCGCACCTGCCGACCCGGCTGTTTTCCTCGGAAGACGAAGCGCTGGAATGGTTGAAGGGGTATATCGAGTGAACCAGACACCCGATAACCACGAAGACCCGCGGCTTGCGGCGATGCTCGAGGTCATCTTCAAGTACGCCGCGGGCGACCTGACGGCCAGGGGAAGCCTTTCCGAAAAAGACGACGCCCTGGATGGCGTCATGGCCGGCATCAATATTCTTGGGGAAGAACTGGAGGCCAAAGTTACCGAGAACAAACGGGCAATAGATGCGCTGCGCGCAAAAGAGAAAAGCTACCAGCTGCTATTCGAAAGTTCACGCGATGCTCTGATGACCCTGGCGCCACCGTCGTGGCGGTATACCAGCGCAAACCAGGCGACGCTGGAATTGTTTGGAGCGTCCAGCACAGCAGCGTTCACCGAACTCGCACCATGGAACGTTTCGCCGGAACGCCAGCCCGATGGACGCGCCTCCGAGGAAAAGGCGCAGGAGGAGATCGCCACCGCCATGCGCGAAGGCAAGAACTTTTTCGAATGGGAACACCAGCGCCTGGATGGCAGCCCGTTTCCCGCCGACGTGCTGCTGACACGCATGGTCGTGGCAGGAGAAGTGTTTCTGCAGGCCACTGTGCGCAACATCACCGACCGCAAGCGAGCCGAGCAAGCGTTGTCGGAATCCGACACGTTGCTCAGGACCATCTTCGACACCGTGCAGGACGGGATCATCCTGGCGGAGGCCCAAAGCCGGAAGTTCAGAATGGTCAATGACTCGATCTGTCGCATGCTCGGGTACAGCCGCGATGAGTTGCTCGAACTGGGGGTGGAAGATATTCATCCCGAGAAAGACATCGCCAACGTTGCCCGCCAGATCGAGCGACAAATCAAACGCGAAATCAGCCTTGCGCCGAGTCTGCCGGTAAAAAGAAAGGATGGCACCGTCTTCTACGCGGACATCAATGCCACGCCAATGCAGGTGAAGGGTGAGTCCTTTCTTGTCGGCGTGTTCCGCGACATCACCGAGCGCAAACGGGCAGAACAAGCGGAGGAATTGGCGACCCGCGACAGCCTCACCAATCTGTACAACCACCGCACATTCTATTCACTGCTGAAAGATGAAATTGCCCGTACCCAGCGGTTCAAGCGTCCGGTGTCATTGCTCATACTCGACATTGACCACTTCAAACGCGTCAACGATACCCATGGGCACCAGGCCGGCGACGCCATCATCAAGGGCCTGAGCGACTTGCAGGTGAAACAGGCGCGTACCGTTGACCGCGTGTGCCGCTACGGTGGCGAGGAATTCATGGTGATTTTGCCGGAGACGGATGCGACCATGGCCATGCAGATAGCCGAGCGCCTGCGCGCGGCGGTGGAACGCCAGCCCTTCGACATCGGCGGCGGAAAGATGGTCCGCATCACCGTGAGCATTGGCGTGGCCACGTATCCGCAGCAAGCGAACGCGCTGGAGGAACTCGTCAAGGCCGCAGACGTCGCACTCTATGCGGCCAAGGAGGGCGGGCGCAACCGGGTGACCCGTTACGAGGCGACGATGGCAGGGAAGGATTCATCCGTCTGACTGCTTCTGGCGAGTTTCGATGTTCCCGGCTCAATGCTGAGTGACGCGGTCCACCGCCAGGCCGCGTCGTGAAGCGCTGCTTTCAACGAAAAATCGGTGGTGGGCGCAAACCCGCCCGACCCCTGCCAGCAGCGAATTCGGGCACTGAACCCGGCTACCGGGGGCCGCGCAGCCGATCCGCCAGGTGGATCGCGATGTTGCGGGTCAGGCGCTCGCCCAACAACGGGTCGGCCAGGGCCAGGGCGTCAAAGCTGTCACGCGTCAGCGACCAGACCACGGCATCGGTGTCGGCGATGGCATCGGCACTGCGACCGACGCCGTCGAGCATCGATATTTCACCAATCATGATGCCGGGTGAAAAACTCACAAAACGTGGCCTGACGGGGCCCTTGCCACCGATGATCGAGATCGACCCCTGCGTCAGCACATAAAGCCGGTCGCCCGGATCACCCTGGCGAAACAGGATTTCACCAGCGCGCAAAGAATGCGCTTGCATGTGTTGCCGAACGCGCGCGAATTGATCTGCGCTCAGGCTTCGCATCAATGAGGCGTCGGCCAGGGGCACGACCGTCTGTGACGCGTCAATACCCGCCGCGCTCAGCAGCATCTGCTCGGCCGCCTCAATGGCCCGATCGGCATCCGGCCACCAGTCGGCCCGTCCACCACCGGGCAGACTCGCACGAAAACAGCCAAAGTTGCGCAGTCGTTTGCCACGGTCGTTGTCGGCGCTGACACCGGCCAGCAGCAGGGACACCCCCCGGTGTTCAAGCTGGTTTGACAGTTGTTGCAGCAGCATGGCACCCGACGCGTCGATCATGCTGACCTGGCTCAGGTCGAGCACCAGACAACGGCAATCGGGCGCCAGCACCGACGCCTCGATGCCCAGCCGCTCGGCGCTGCCAAAAAACAGCGCGCCTTCCAGTTCAATCAGCACCACACGCTGGCGCGCAAACTGCAGCAGCCGGGCTTGCGCAGGGCCGTAGATCCGGCGCGAGGGCCGCTCCAAAGCGCTGAAGCGGCCGCGGATCAGGGAACGGTTCATGGCACTGATAAACATCAGCATGGCCAGCAAGCAACCCATGCCGACGGCCGCCACAAAGCCAAACAGCACCGTGACAACACCCACCAAGG
>JBASJO010000125.1:0-4734 GCA_049655365.1 Rhodoferax sp.
GTGCTGGCGTGCTTGAAGTCGTCATAACACGCGGGTGGCGCGTCCATGCCCAGGCTTTGCTTGTAGCCCGCCACGGCGCTGCTCATGCACAGCCGCGAATTGCTGTCGATGTTGTTGCTGCCGATCAAGCCCTTGGCGAGTTTGTTGAAAACGTAATAGTCCTCGGTCAGCAGCTGGCCCGAGATGTAAAAGCCCACGGCATCCGGGCCGTGTTGCCCGATGATGCCGGCAAAACGGTTGGCCGCCAGGTCGAGCGCGCTGTGCCAGTCGGTGCGTTGTGGCGCTGCACCACGCTGGCTGCGCCGCATGGGGTAAAGCAGCCGCGCTTGCGCCGTGATGTCGGCACTGGCTGTGAGGTGCAGGCTGGCGCCTTTGCTGCACAGGCGTCCAAAGTTGGCCGGGTGGTCCGGGTCACCACGCACGCCGGTGATCTGCTGGTCTTGGGCCTCGATGATGACACCACAGCCGACGCCGCAGTAGGGACAGGTGGACCGGGTTTCTGTCATGGATGCCTTTGTGCGGTCAGTTTCAGGCGCAGGCCGTGCGGCGTGCCGGGCCTGCCACCGGTCGGGTTGGGTCGGTGGCGTGGCTGGCCAGCTCGGCGGTCTTCAAAAACACCTGGCCCTCAAGCAGTCTGACCTCGAAGCGGGGTGTGCAGCCTTCGTCGGGTGCGGCGGCCTGGCCGGTGCACAGGCCAATGGTCCAGTTGTGCAAGGGGCAGGCCACGCTGGTGCCAAACACAATGCCCTGGCTCAGTGGACCGCCTTTATGGGGGCAGCGGTCGAGCAGGGCAAACACCTCGTTTGTGTCATTGCGAAATACCGCCACGTCCAGGCCCTGGGGGCGTGCCACGCGACGGGAGCCCAGCACCGGGATGTCGTCGATGCGGCAGATAGGGGTCCATTCATTCAACATTTTGTATTTCCTTAAACGCTCAGGGCTTCAAACTGGCGGGTGTCCACGGCGGCCTTGTCAAATTCAAACCAGGGGTCGGGCTCACCGTCTAGGGCAAATTGCAGGTTTTCCCACAGTTCCTTGCGGCCGGCGTGGTCTTCCACAATACGTTTCTTCACATAGTCGAGGCCGACACGGTTCACGTAATGGACGGTGCGTTCCAGGTACCAGCCTTCGGTGCGGTACAGCTCGCAGAAAGCGCCGGTGTATTCCAGCACCTCGGCGGCCGTCTTGACCTTGACCAGAAAGTGCGCCACTTCGGTCTTGATGCCGCCGTTGCCGGCCACGTACATCTCCCAGCCGGAATCAACACCGATGATGCCGACGTCCTTGATACCGGCCTCGGCGCAGTTGCGCGGGCAGCCGCTCACCGCAAATTTCACCTTGTGCGGCGCGTACATGCGCCACATGGCACGTTCCAGGTCCTTGCCCATCTGGGTGCTGTCCTGGGTACCCATGCGGCACCACTCACTGCCGACACAGGTCTTGACGGTGCGCAGTGCCTTGGCGTAGGCGTGACCCGAAGGCATGCCGATGTCGTGCCAGACCGCCTGCAGGTCTTCCTTTTTGACGCCCAGCAGGTCGATGCGCTGGCCACCGGTGACCTTGACGGTGGGAATCTTGTATTTGTCGACCACATCGGCAATGCGCCGCAATTCGCTGGCCGTGGTTTCGCCGCCCCACATGCGCGGGATCACGCTGTAGGTGCCGTCTTTCTGGATGTTGGCATGAGAGCGCTCGTTGATGAAACGGCTTTGCGGGTCGTCCCGGGCCAGTTTGGGCCAGGTGCTGATCAGGTAATAGTTCACCGCCGGGCGACACGACGCGCAGCCGTTGGGTGTTTTCCATTCCAGAAAGGCGAACACGTCGGCATTTTTGAGCAGCTTGTTGGTTTTGATGGCATCGCGCACCGCCTGATGGCCGTGCTCGGTGCAAGCGCACAGTGCCTTGGTTTTCGGGGTGACCGAATAGTCAGCACCCGCGGTGAAGATCAGCAACTGCTCGACCAGCCCGGTGCAGGAGCCGCACGAAGCGCTGGCCTTGGTGTGTTTGCGCACCTCGTCCAGTGTGAACAGGCCCTTTTCCTTGATGACCTTGCAGATCGTGCCTTTGGTCACGCCGTTGCAGCCGCAGACCTCATCGCTGTCCTTCATTGCGGCGGCCTTGTTGTGGCCCTGATGGCCGGCGTCACCGATGTTGGATTCGCCGAACATCAGCTTGTCGCGAATGTCGGCAATCGGGCGGCCATCGCGCAGCAGCTTGAAGTACCAGCTGCCGTCGACGGTGTCGCCGTACAGGCAGGCACCCACTAATCTGTCGTCCTTGAGCACCAGCTTCTTGTAAACCCCGCCCCTGGGGTCGCTCATGATGATTTCTTCCGTGCCTTCGCCGCCACCAAAGTTGCCGGCTGAAAATAGGTCGATGCCGGTGACCTTGAGCTTGGTCGAGGTCAGAGACCCGATATAACGGCCAATGCCGAATTGCGCCAGATGGTTGGCCGCCACCTTGGCCTGCTCAAAAAGCGGCGCCACCAGCCCGTAGGCGGTGCCGCGGTGGGCGGCGCATTCACCAACGCTGTAAATGCGGGCGTCGGTGATGGTTTGCAGGGTGTCGTTGACCACAATGCCCTTGTCGCAATGCAGTCGCATGCTTTGCGCCAGTTCCACGTTGGGGCGAATGCCGACGGCCATCACCACCAGGTCGGCGGGAACCTGGGTGCCGTCCTTGAACTTGATGGCGGTAACCCGGCCATCCGGCCCGCCGACCAGCTCCTGGGTTTGCGCCCCCATCAGAAAGCGCAGGCCACGTTCTTCCAGGGATTTTTGCAGCAGCTTGCCGGCCACTTCGTCAAGCTGGCGCTCCATCAGTGTCGGCTGGACATGCACCACGCTGACCGTCATGCCGCGGCGCATCAGGCCGTTGGCGGCTTCCAGCCCCAGCAGACCGCCGCCAATCACCACCGCGTGTTTGTAGGTGGTCGCCGCCTCGATCATGGCATTGGTGTCGGCAATGTCACGGTAGGCGATCACGCCCTGCAGGTCCTTGCCCGGGATCGGCAGCATGAAGGGGTTGGAGCCGGTGCACATCAGCAGGCGGTCGTACTCGGTGCTGAGGGTTCCACCGGCGGCACTCTGTGCATGCACCACGCGCTTGACGCGGTCGACCGACGTGACGCGCCAGCCCGCGTGCAGGGCGATGTGGTTGTCGGCGTACCAGGACCAGTCGTTGAGCACGATCTCGTCCAGCGTTTGTTCACCAGCCAGCACCGGGGATAACAAAATGCGGTTGTAGTTGGGGTGCGGCTCGGCGCCAAAGACGGTGATGTCGTACAGCTCCGGTGCGATCTTGAGCAATTCTTCGAGCGTGCGGACACCGGCCATTCCGTTGCCGACCATCACGAGTTTCATTTTTGCTTTGGGTTCAATACGCATGTCCATGTCAGGCCGCCTTTTCAACATGTGCTTGCCGGGTGTACAAAAAGTCGATCACGGCTTTGCGGTATTTGAGGTACTGCGGGCTGTCGGCCAGTTGCACCCGGTTGCGCGGACGGGGCAGGTCGACGCTGAGCACTTCGCCGATGGTGGCCGCCGGGCCGTTGGTCATCATCACGATCTTGTCAGACAGCAGCACGGCTTCGTCCACATCGTGCGTCACCATGACCACCGTGCTGTGGGTGCGCGCCACGATCTCTAAAAGCTCGTCTTGCAGCTTGGCGCGGGTCAGGGCATCAAGGGCGCCAAAGGGTTCATCCATCAGCAAGACCTTGGGCTCCATCGCCAGGGCGCGGGCAATGCCGACGCGCTGCTTCATGCCGCCCGAGATCTCGCCGGGGCGTTTTTGCGCGGCGGGGGTCAAGCCCACCAGCGCCAGGGCGACATCGGTGCGGGCCATGAGTTGGGCCTTGTTTTCACTGGCCGCACCAGTGGTTCTGTTGGCGGCGCCAAAAACACGCTCGACACCCAGATAGACGTTCTCGAAACAGGTGAGCCAGGGCAGCAGGGAGTGGTTTTGAAATACCACGGCACGGTCCGGGCCGGGACCGGCAATTTCACGGTTATCGCACAGCAGGTGGCCCTGCGTGGGCGTGGTCAGGCCGGCGATCAGGTTGAGCAGAGTGGACTTGCCGCAACCCGAGTGACCGATGAGGGCGACAAACTCGCCCTTGGCCACCGTCAGGTGGATGTCGCGCAGTGCGCAAAACGGCCCTTTTTTGGTCTTGAAAGTTTGCTCGACACCGACGATGTCGATGAACTTGCTGGTCTGGTTGGCATGCATGGTGATCCTTTGGCGTAAAAAGTGATGCTTTTAATCAGTTGAGGACAGAGCAAAATTTCACTGCGTGTAAATTCTTGGTCTGTCCCGCAAGGTTTCAGGTTTTCACCTCTTCAAATGTGAATGCCGTAGCGATCTTGATCAGTGCGTACTCCAGAATCAGCCCGACGATGCCGATCACAAAAATGGCGATGATGATGTTCTTGACGTTCAGGTTGTTCCACTCGTCCCAGACCCAGAATCCAATACCGACGCCACCGGTCAGCATCTCGGCCGCCACAATCACCAGCCAGGCGGTGCCGACCGCCAGGCGCACACCGGTCAGCATGTACGGCAGCACCGAGGGGAACAGGATCTTGGTGACGATCTTCCACTCAGACAGGTTCAGCACCCGCGCCACGTTCATGTAATCCTGCGGCACGCGCTGCACACCCACCGCCGTGTTGATGACCATGGGCCAGATCGAGCAGATGAAAATGGTCCAGATCGCCGCTGGGTCAGCCCCCT
>JBASJO010000126.1:0-5465 GCA_049655365.1 Rhodoferax sp.
GCGCCAGGGCAGCAAACAGGCGGCCGTCGGGGTCGATGCCGCTCCAGGCGATGTGGGCCAGCGCCGCCTGCTCCAGCGCCGGCCCGGCCACCGGGCTTTCCCATTCGCCGCGCTGGCTCAGGGCGGAGCGCTCGCCGCTGCTGGTTTTCAGGGTTTGCAACCAACGCGGATCGGCCTCGCTGCCAACCCGGCGCAAACGCAAGGCAACACCTTGCTGGCGCAAAGCCTGGTCGGGCGTGTCGAAATAAATGTTGCTCAGGGACAGCCGGGACGGCTTGCGTCGTGCCAATGGGGGCTGATGGGCAAGCCGCTTGGCCAGGGCGGCCGTATCGTTACCCGGCAGGCTCAGTTTGAGTTCCACCTCTTGCGGCGCGCTGTGGTGCGGGCGTGACTTCATGGCTTGGTGCCTTTCAAGGCAGGTTGACCCAGGACTTGCGCAAATTATCCTTGCGACTGACTCATCATGCCATTTTCATGACAGTGTCATGAATGGCGCCTACAAACGGCGGCATGAGTAAACAAGACCACGCTGCAGCCGCTGCTGCCCCATCACCAACTGCCGGGGGCGACCCGCAGGACTTTGACATCTGCCTCAAGCTCATCGACCAATTGTGGGCCTTGCGACAGGCCATGCTGGCGCGCGAAAAAGCGCTCAAGCTTGAGCTTGACAAGGTGCTGCCCGAGTACCACAAGAGCGCGCGCAACCTGATTCACTTCCTGACCCTGCGCAGCATTGACTTGCGCCCGCTGCAGGAACAACTCGCCCGGCTCGGGCTGTCGTCTCTGGGACGCTCCGAGTCGCATGTGCTGGCCAGCCTGGACAAGGTGCTGGGCCTGTTGCACCGCCTGACCGGCCAGGCCTGGCAGGACAAGTCTGCGGAAGAACCTGCGGGCAGCATCAGCAGCCGTGCGCTGCTCAAAAAGCACACGCTCCGGCTGCTGGGCCAGGCCCCCGCCGGGCGTCCGGTTCGCATCATGGTCACGCTGCCCTCTGACGCCGCCAGCGACGCCCAACTGGTGCGCGAACTGGTGGACGCCGGCATGGACATTGCCCGCATCAACTGCGCCCACGACACGCCAAGCGACTGGCAACGCATGAGCGCCCATGTGCGCAGCGCCGCCGCCGCAGCCCAGCGGCCGGTGAAGCTGCTGATGGACCTGGGTGGCCCCAAAATCAGGACCGGCCAGGTGGCGGACCGGCCACCGGTGCTCAAGCTCAAGCCCGGCAAGGACGAGCTGGGGCGCGTCATTCGCCCGGCACGGCTGCACCTGCGCCCCATCGACAGTACCGCACAAGTACCGCATGTCGACGCCAGCGTGGGCGTTTGGGAGGTCTGGCTGGCGCGCCTGAAAGCCGGCAGCCACATCCACTTCACCGATGCGCGTGGTGCCAAGCGCCAGCTGCTGGTGGTCCACAATGACGACACCGGCGCCGTCACCGAATGCCTGCAAACGGCTTACCTGACGCCGGAAACCGTGCTGACCCTGGGCGGCGCGGGCGGCAAGAAAAAACACGCCACCCTGGTGTGTCAGATTGACAGCCAGCAAGGTGCCTTGCGCCTGCATGTGGGCGACCACCTGCGCCTGACGCGTGACGGGCTCGGCCAGCCCGCCGCGATGGACGACGACTCCGACGCGCCCAGCCCGGAGCCGGCACACCTGGCCGTGACCTTGCCGCAGGTCATCGACCAGGCCCGGGTGGGCCAGCGCATCTGGTTTGACGATGGCCGCATTGGCGGCGTGATCCGCCAGCAAACCGACGACTGGCTCGACATCGAGATCACCCAGGCGCGCCCGGAAGGTGAGAAACTGACCGGCGACAAAGGCATCAACCTGCCCGACAGCAAACTGAATCTGCCCGCGCTGAGCGACAAGGATATCGAAGACCTGCAGACTGTGGCGGCCGAGGCCGACATGGTGGGCCTGTCGTTTGTGCAAAAGCCGGCTGACATTGCGCTGCTGCGCGGGCAGCTGCAGCGCCTGGGCCGCGACGACATGGGCATCGTGCTCAAGATCGAAACCCTGCAAGGCTTCGAGAACCTGCCCGAGCTGATGCTGTCAGCCATGGCTTCGAACGTGTCGGGCGTGATGATTGCGCGCGGCGACCTGGCGGTGGAGTGCGGCTATGAGCGCCTGGCCGAAGTGCAGGAAGAGATCTTGTGGTGCGCCGAAGCCGCCCACATGCCGGTGATCTGGGCCACCCAGGTGCTCGAATTCATGGCCAAGACCGGATTGCCGTCACGCGCCGAGATCTCGGACGCCGGCCTGGGTGTGCGCGCCGAGTGCGTCATGCTCAACAAGGGGCCCTATATTGGCCAGGCTATTCGCACACTCGACGACATCCTGAAGCGCATTGGAGGTCACCAGGCCAAAAAACGCCCGCTGTTGCGCGCGCTGAAGGCCTGGAGTGGCGCTGGCACACCGGCTTCTGGTGCTATGCTGGGGACTCTGACGACATGAATTTTTGAACATGCAAAACACCAAGCGCCTGGCGGCTGTCGACCTGGGCTCGAACAGCTTCCGGCTCGAAATTGGCCGCATTGAACACGGCCAGTTCTACCGCACCGAATACCTCAAGGAAACCGTGCGCCAGGGCAATGGCCTGGACGACAACCGCAACCTCACGCCGGCTGCCATGCAGCGCGGCTGGGACTGCCTGGCACGCTTTGGCGAACGGCTGGCGGGCTTTTCCGAGGCCGAAGTATGTGCCGTAGCCACCCAAACCCTGCGCGAAGCCCGTAACCGGGACGAATTCCTGGCCATCGGCATGGAAAAACTGGGCTTCCCGATCGACGTTATCTCGGGCCGCGAAGAGGCACGGCTGATCTATCAGGGCGTGGCCCAGGCGCTGCCACGGACGCAGGAGCGCCGGCTGGTCATCGACATCGGCGGACGCTCCACCGAAATCATTCTTGGCCATGGGCGCGAGCCCATTCAGATGGAGTCTTACCGTGTCGGCAGCATTGCCTGGTCGATGCGTTATTTTGGTGACAACCAGTTTACCAAGCGCTCATTCCAGATGGCCGAGATTGCCGCCAAGGCGGTGCTCGATGAAGCGCTGAGCCTGTACAGCCCCGACCAATGGGACGTGGCCTACGGATCGGCCGGCACGGTGAACGCCGTGGTCGACGTGCTGGTGGCCGCAGGCTGGCCGCCCGGCTCGGTCACGCGCGCCGGTCTGGACTGGTTGCAGGACAAACTGCTGGCGGCACAAAACACCGACCGGCTGCGCCTGGCCGGCATGCGCGACGATCGCAAACCCATCATTGGCGGCGGCTTGAGCGTGTTGCGCGCCATGTTTGACCTGCTGGGCATCGAGCGCCTGGAACAAGCCACCGGCGGCCTGCGCCACGGATTGCTGCAGGACATGCTGGGGTCGGGCCAGCAGCACACCGACCTGCGCGACCATTCGGTGGAGCGCCTGGCTGCCAAATTTGGCGCCGATCCGGTGCACGGCAGACGGGTCGGCCAGATTGCCAACGCGCTTTACCGGCAGCTCAACAACACAGCAGTGGATGAGCGCGTCAGCCGCAAGCTCACTTGGGCCGCGCAATTGCACGAGATTGGCAGCCACGTCTCGCACAGCGACTACCACAAGCATGGCGCCTACATTCTGGACAACACCGACGCCATGGGTTTCGCCCTGACCGAACTGCACAAGCTCAGCCTGCTGGTGCTGGGGCACCGCGGCAAACTGCGCAAGCTCGAAGCCGACTTTGAAGACCAGCTGTTCATCCAGCAACTGCTGGTGCTGCGCCTGGCGGTAGTGCTGTGCCACGCCCGGCGCGACCCGGATGTGACGGGCATCAGCCTGCACCAGGATCCCAAGAACGTGCGCCAATTTGTGCTGCACTTCAACAGCGACTGGGCCCGTTTGTACCCGCAGTCAGCCTATCTGCTCAACGAGGAATGCGTGGCCTGGCAAAAGACGCCCTGGTCATTGCGGGTGGTCGAGGACTGAGCCGGCCGCTGGCCATTCAGGCCAGCGCCAGGAAGGCCAGGATGTCATCCAGATGCTGCTCAAAGTCGCTCAGGGCATGGTCGCCAGCGGCCAGCAGCTTGATGGCGGCACCCGGGTAATGGCCCGCCATCTCGCGCCAGTCCAGCACCTCGTCGCCGCGAGCGATCACGGCCATGTAGCGCGCCGGGCGGCTGATGCGGGCCACTTCCTGCGCCAATAACGCATCGACAAAGGTCGGGTCGAAGTAAAAGCTTTGCGCCGGATCGTGCCACAGCGCGTTGTCGCCAATGTAGGCGGCCAGGTCGCGCGCCGGGTGCACCACAGGGTTCAACAGCACCGCCTTGCAGCCCAGACGCTCGGCCAGCCAGGTGGCATAAAAGCCGCCAAGTGATGAGCCCACCACCGCCATGCTGTCCCTGGGCCAATCCGCAATGTCCTGCAGCACCTCGGCCATCGCCTGTTTCGGCGAAGCTGCCAGCGCCGGACACAGCCAGGTGACGTCCGGGTGGCGACTGGCCATCGTGGCCGCCATCAGGCGCGCCTTGCTGGAGGCGGGCGACGAGCGAAAACCGTGCAGGTAGAGCAAGTGGGTGGTGGCCATGGTGGAAGGATAATAGTCCAACCCGAATTGCCCCCGTTCCTCTTTTTTCAGACGCCAACCATGCCACGCACGACCCGCCATCCCGCCAGCCATCAGGACTTTTCATTTCCATGCACGCGTCGCAGCCTGTCGCTGCTGGTCTTGAGCCTGGGCTTGACCCTGGCCGCCTGTAGCCCGGAGGCCGCCACGTCGGATTCAGTGACGCTGGATTTCGCGCGCGCCGAGCATGAAGCGGGGCGCGTGGTGCTGATCGACATTCGCGAACCCAACGAGCACGCCACAGGCGTGGCCAAAGGCGCGCAGTTGCTGCCCATGCGCCAACTGGGCGCGCGCCTGTCGGAAATACCCACTGCCAGCGACAAGCCGGTGCTGCTGATCTGCAACACGCAAAACCGTTCCAGCGCAACGCTGTCGGCCTTGCGTGAGCGCGGCTACCCGCACGTGCGCTTTGTGCAGGGCGGCATGAGCGAATGGGTGCGCCGCGGGTGGCCGGTGGTCAGGCCCTGAAATCCAGACGGCTTGTCAAAACACAAGCCGGAAAGCCGCGGCGGTACCCGCTGGCGCTTGCGCGAGCTGCATGAAGCTGGTGCCAGCCAAATCCCCACACTGCTGCCTGAACGCGCCAGTCACCAGTATTTCACCGCCCCTGGCGATGTCCTCGCCCAGTTTGCTGGCGGCGTTGACTTCGGCGCCAAACACATCGCTGTCGCCGATGCGCAGGACCCGGCCATAGCCCAGGCCAACGCATAGCAGTACCTGCTCTTCTGGTAGCCGGTCCAGGTTGTACGCGGCCAGCAATTGCTGCAGACCCAGGGCGCATTTCATGGCTTTTTTCGGGTTGCGAAAAATGACCAGAAAGGAATCGCCCAACAACTTCAAAAGAATGCCTTCATGGTCCTCGAT
>JBASJO010000127.1:0-3314 GCA_049655365.1 Rhodoferax sp.
ACCTTGGCCTGCAGGTTGGACTCGTCTTGCCAGGCGCCAATGACTTGTTGCAACTCGGCCCGGTTCGGGGTGATCACGGTGGCCTGCTGGTAACGCGAATAATCCGAGCCCTTGGGGTCGATCAGGATGGGTTTGCCGGCTTCAACGGCGCGCGCAATCATGTCGCTCACATGGGCCAGGCCGCCCTTGCCATAGTCAGAAAACAGCACAGCCTGATGGCTGGGCAAGAGGTTCGTGAAACGGGCCGTTTGCGTGGCCAACACCTCGTTTTTGGGGGTGTTCTCAAAGTCCAGCCGCAGCAACTGCTGCTGGCGCCCGATGACGCGCAGCTTGACTGTGGTCTTGAGTTGCGCGTCGCGGCCGAAACAGGTCTGGATGCCGGTGTCGGCCACCAGCGCCTCCAGCTTGTGGCTGGCCTCATCTTCGCCCACCACCGTCAGCAGCGAGGCCTGACCGCCCAGCGTGACCACGTTGAAAGCCACGTTGGCAGCGCCACCGGGGCGCTCTTCTTCGCGCGTGACGCGCACCACCGGCACCGGGGCTTCCGGGCTGATGCGGTCCACCGCGCCGTACCAGTAGCGGTCCAGCATGACGTCGCCTACCACCAGCACGCGGGCGGCAGACATTTTTTCTTTGGAGATGCTCATAGTTCCTCCACCCGGCGCGCGGGGTAACTGTCCCAGGTCTGGCAGCCGGGGCATTGCCAGAAATGTTGCGTCGCCTCAAAGCCGCAAGCGGCGCAGCGGTAACGCAGCAGCGGCTTGATGGCATGGTCGAGGGCACGTTGCACCTGGGGGTGAAATTGTTCGTGCTCGAGCTTTTCACCGGCGATCCAGCGCGTGGCCGCCACCAGCGAAGGCTCTTTTTCCAGATGATGGGCATACCAGTCGCGGGCACTGTTTTGGGCGGCCGGGTCGGCGTTGGAAAGTGTGACGATGGCCTCGAGCACGTCGAGCGAGGCCTGCTCGGTATACAAGGCCTGCAGCCGGGCCAGGGTGGGGGCGGCATGGTCGCTGCGCAGGGCCAGGTCGGCCAGCGGGCGCACGATCAGGGGGATGGCGGCGGGGGTGCTGTCGAGCGCCTGCATCAGGGTGTGCCAAGCTTCACAGGCGTGCCCCATCTGCGCTTGCAGCTGGGCCAGATCCAGGCGCGAACGTGCGGCCTCGGGTGCCTTGCTGATGGCGCGCTGCAGCAACTCCAGCGCCACCTCCAACTGCCCCTGGACCACTTGCCCCGCGGCTTGCTCACACAGGTAATGGGCCAGCCGCGGGGCAAAGCTGCCCTGGGCGTCACTTTCCAGCTTTTCAGCCATCAGGGCTGCCTGAGGCCAGTCCCGACTGCGCTCGTAGTTGGCCAGCAGGGCGAGTCGGGCCTGGGCTTCAAAAGGCGTACCTTCGAGCTTGAGCAAGGCGGTCTCGGCGTGGTCCAGCAAGCCGGCCTTGAGGTAGTCCAGTGCCAAGGCGTGCTGTGCCCGGTGCCGGTCCGCCTGGCTGATGTCAGCGCGTGACAGCAGATGCTGGTGCACGCGCACGGCGCGTTCAAACTCGCCGCGGCGGCGGAACAGGTTGCCCAAGGCAAAGTGCAGCTCCGAGGTGTCGGGGTCGTTTTGGACCGCCTCGATGAACGCGTCAATGGCCTGGTCCTGTTGCTCGTTGAGCAAATAGTTGAGGCCCTTGAAATAGGCTTTGGGCGCCTGGCGGTTTTCCAGCCGGATCTGACGCAGGTCCAGGCGAGATGCCAGCCAGCCCAGCACAAAGGCCAGGGGCAAGCCCAGCAAGACCCAGCTCAGGTCAAATTCCATCAGCGTAAACCGGAGGTGTGCCTGGCGTCGTGGGCTCAGCGGCGGTCTGGGGTGCGGCAGGTGCCTGTTGGGCCTGGCGATGGCGCCACCACCACGGGGTCATGCCCAGCACGCCAACCGCCACGCCGATGGCAAAGGCACCCAGCACCACCAGCACCATGGGGGCGAGCCAATACTGGCCAAAAAAGAAGTGCACCGTGGCAACTTGCTGATTGTTGAGCGCAAAGGCGAACAGGGTAAAAAATATGGCGATCTTGAGGATCCACCTAAGCAACCACAGGATGTGTTTCATCGACGATTCCCAGAGATTGCAAAGATTCTAGCGTCTGACTTTGCCGGCAAGCGCACAGGCTGGCGCAGCGTCAAGGCGCAGGCAGCAATTCGTCGGTGCGCTGGTCAACGGCCAGGCGCAAGGCTTTGCCCGGCTTGAAGTGCGGCACTTTTTTTTCGGGAATAGCGACGCTCTCACCGCTGCGCGGATTGCGTCCCATGCGGGGCGGACGGTAGTTCACCGAAAAACTGCCAAAACCGCGAATTTCAATGCGATGGCCGCGTGCCAGGGCATCGTTCATGGCCTCCAGAATCGCCTTGACCGCAAATTCGGCATCGCGCTGGGTGATCTGGCCAAATCGTGCTGCAAGTTCTTCAACGAGGTCGGAGCGGGTCATAAAACCAATACCTTTGTGGGACAAAAAAAACGACCGGGTGCACAGGGCAACCGGCCGTCCATTCAGTTCAGCAATAACGCTTTAGTTATTGTTGTCGAGCTTGGCGCGCAACAGGGCGCCCAGGCTGGTGGTACCGGCGTTTTCACGGGCCGACTGCTGGCTCAAGCTTGCCATGGCTTCGCTCTGGTCAGCGGCGTCCTTGGCCTTGATGGACAACTGGATGTTGCGGGTCTTGCGATCCACGTTGACCACCACAGCGTTGACTTCGTCGCCTTCCTTGAGCACGTTGCGGGCATCTTCCACGCGGTCGCGGGAGATTTCCGAAGCACGCAGGTAGCCGATGATGTCGTCGCCCAGGTCGATCTCGGCGCCCTTGGCATCCACGGTCTTGACCTTGCCGGTGACCACGGAACCCTTGTCGTTGATCGACGAGAAGGTGGTGAAGGGGTCGGAGTCGAGCTGCTTGATACCCAGCGAAATGCGTTCGCGGTCGACGTCAACGGCCAACACCAGCGCTTCCACTTCCTGGCCCTTTTTGTATTCGCGCACGGCAGCTTCGCCGGGCTCGTTCCAGGACAGGTCAGACAGGTGCACCAGTCCGTCGATACCGGCAGCCAGACCCACGAACACGCCGAAGTCGGTGATGGACTTGATCGGGCCCTTGACGCGGTCGCCGCGCTTGGTGTTCTGTGCGAACTCCTGCCATGGGTTGGCCTTGCACTGCTTCATGCCCAGGGAGATGCGGCGCTTGTCTTCGTCGATTTCCAGAACCATGACTTCGACTTCGTCGCCCAGGGCAACGATCTTGCTCGGGGCCACGTTCTTGTTGGTCCAGTCCATCTCGG
>JBASJO010000128.1:0-1667 GCA_049655365.1 Rhodoferax sp.
GGGCGTCGGTTGCTCCAAGGTGCCCGACATCCACAACGTCGCCCTGATGGAAGACCGCGCCACGCTGCGCATTTCCAGCCAGCACATGGCCAACTGGCTGCACCACGGTGTGGTGACCGAGGCCCAGGTGAAAGAAACGTTTGAACGCATGGCCGCCGTGGTCGACGCCCAGAACGCCGGCGACCCGCTGTACCAGCCGATGGCCGGCCACTTCGACACCTCGATGGCCTACCAGGCGGCGTGTGACCTGGTCTTCAAGGGCCTGGAGCAACCCAGCGGCTACACCGAGCCGCTGCTGCACGGTTGGCGCTTGAAGGTGAAGGCGGCACTGGCGGCTTAAGTCACGATCAGGCCACAAGCTGCCAGCGTCTATGATGACGTTGGCAGCTTTTTTTTCAGGTGAACCCAACATGAACCCCACCCCAACCCTCAATCCCCAAAACTGCCCCCTGTGCGGTCAGCCCAACCAATGCGCCATGGAGGTGCAGGCGGCGACCGGCATCCCGCAGCCACCGTGCTGGTGCACCCAGGCGCAGTTCAGCGCCGAGTTGCTGAACAAAATTCCCGAGGCTGCGCGGGGTGTGGCTTGTCTGTGCGCAGCTTGCGTGAAGGCGGCCACAGCGTGAACTGGCTCGACAAATTTCCGCTGGTCATTTTGATCGCGCTGGCCGCCTGGATGGCGGTGGCGCCGATCAGCCCTGAGCCGCATCTGATTGAAAAACTGCGCATGCTGGGTCAGGGCACGCTGGTCAAGCCAATCGATATTTTTGATTTGCTGCTGCACAGCGCGCCCATCGTGTTGCTGGCAGTGCGGTTGTGGCGCAAGTTCACGGCCCACTGACGCGCACCGCCCGGGTGCCCCCAAACGGATAATGGCGGTTTGATCAACCATACCAACTGCCAACTGTGGCAAACCCCATGTCCCCTGAAAATTCACCCTTGACGCCTGCCCCTGCGGCAGCCCCGGTGCGCGCCGAGCCGCGCCTGACCAGTCTGTCGCACGGCGGCGGTTGCGGTTGCAAGATCGCCCCTGGCGTGCTGTCCAGCATCCTCAAGGGCACCACGGCCATGCCGATGCCCAAGGAACTGCTGGTGGGTATAGAGACCGCCGACGATGCGGCGGTGTACCAGCTCAACGACACACAGGCGTTGATCGCCACCACCGACTTCTTCATGCCCATCGTCGATGACCCGTTCGACTTTGGCCGTATTGCCGCCACCAACGCTATCAGCGACGTCTATGCCATGGGCGGCACGCCGATCATGGCGCTGGCGCTGGTGGGCATGCCGATCAATGTGCTGTCTGTCGAAACCATCGGCAGGATTCTGGATGGCGGCGCCAGTGTTTGTCGCGCCGCCGGCATCCCGATTGCCGGGGGCCATACCATCGACTCGGTCGAGCCCATTTACGGCCTGGTGGCCATGGGCCTGATGCACCCGGGCCGGGTCAAGCGCAACGCCAGCGCCCGGGTGGGTGACCGCCTCATTTTGGGCAAACCGCTCGGTGTCGGCGTGTTGTCGGCCGCGCTCAAGAAGGACCAGCTGGACGCCGCAGGCTACGCCGAGATGATTCGTGTCACCACCCAGCTCAACACGCCGGGCCCGGCGCTGGCCGCGCTTGACGGGGTGCACGCCATGACCGATGTCACCGGTTTTGCCCTGGCCGG
>JBASJO010000129.1:0-13519 GCA_049655365.1 Rhodoferax sp.
CTCGAGCTGGTTGCGGTTGCAGCCGGACTCGCAAGGCGCCGGGCAAACCCGGCCCATGACGGACGGAAACGGGTTGGCTTCGGTCAGGCGGCGAAACGCGTACTCCTGCCAGACCATGCCGGCTGGCGGTTTCTCGATGCCGCGCACGATGTTGAGGTAACCACGAATGTCTTCACCGGCCGGGCAGCTGCCCTGGCAGGGCGGCGTGCTCTGAATGTAGGTCGGACATTTGTGCGAATGGCCAGCATCAAAAATCTTGGCCTGCCAGCTCTTGACCTTGGTGTCGCCGTCTTTGTAACGACGGAAGTTCAGAGGTTTGGCAGCAATGGTTTCGGGGGTCGCAGACATGTCGGAGTCTCCTGGTTTTATGCTTGAAAATTTGAATGCAGAGCCTGGCGGGACAAGGCTATTTGTCGCCCAGGCGGATCGCCTTGCTGACCAACTGGTGGACACCGCCCACCATGCTCATGTTGAAACCGTAATACGGCAGCACCTTGGTGAACTGGGCTTTGCAAATGGCGCAAATGGTGGCCATGAAATTCACCTGGTGCTCGTCCACCACATATTTAAGGGCTTCCATGCGGGGCAAGGCACCCTTGACCCGCAGTTCCATCAGGTCGTCGGTCAGCAGGCCGCCACCACCACCGCAGCAAAAGGTGCTTTCATGGATGGTCTCGGGCGCCATGTCGTGAAAATGGTTGGCCACCGAGGTGATGATGCGCCGCGGAATGACAAACTGGCCACCCGCCGTGTTGCCCATGCGGGAACCACGCGCCACATTGCACGAATCATGGAAGGTGATGATGCGGTTGTCGTTGGCTTCTTTGTCGAACTGCAGGGCACCACGCTGGATCAGGTCATCGGTGAGTTCGCAAATGTGCTGCGGCACCGGGTAGCGCTGGTCGAGGTAGTCGAACGGGCCGATCAAGGTGTTCCAGAAGCTGTAGGCCACGCGCCAGGCATGGCCGCACTCGCCCACCACAATGCGTTTCACGCCGAGCTCCAGCGCCGCTTCCTTGACGCGCATCGAGATGTTGCGCATCTGCTCATAGTTGCCGATGAACATGCCAAAGTTGCCCGCCTCGGAGGCGTGGGAACTCAGCGTCCAGCTGATGCCGGCGGCATGAAACACCTTGGCGTAACCGATCAGGCTTTCCACATGCGGCTCGGAGAAGAAGTCGGCCGACGGCGTGATCAGCAGCACTTCGGCGCCCTTGACGTCGATCGGGAACTTGATATCAAGCCCGGTTTCGTCCTTGGTGTCTTCTTCCAGGCCTTCGAGCGTGTTGATCAGCGCCGGCCCTGGCAGACCGAGGTTGTTACCGATGCGGTGCACCTTGCCGATGATCTCGTTGGAATACTTTTGGCCCAGACCGATCGAGTCCATGATCTCGCGCGCCGCCATGGTGACCTCGGCGGTGTCGATGCCGTAGGGGCAAAACACCGAACAGCGGCGGCATTCGGAACATTGGTTGAAATAGCTGTACCACTCGTCCAGCACCTCACGGGTCAGGTCGACCGCGCCGACCAGCTTGGGAAAATGCTTGCCTGCAAAGGTGAAGTAGCGGCGATACACCTTGCGCATCAGGTCCTGGCGCGCCACCGGCATGTTTTTGGGGTCACCCGAACCGAGGAAATAATGGCATTTGTCAGAGCAGGCGCCACAATGCACGCAGGCGTCCATATAGACCTGCAGCGAGCGGTACTTGCCCAGCATCTCGCCCATTTTGGCGATGGCTTTTTCCTGCCAGTCATCGGCCAGTTCCTCCGGAAAACCCAGGGCCTTCTGGATCGGGCCCGAGGCCGGGAACGACTTGATGTGCGACATCGCCCCGACTTGCACCAGGGGAATCACGGGGTAGCTCTTGAGCTTGGGGGTGTCGAACTTTGCAGTTGCCATGGTGTGGGTGCTCAGGCTTTTTTGTCCAGCGCGGCTGCCCAGGCCGAAATATGGCGAACTTCGCGGGCGTTGTCAGCCTGGTTGCGGGTCGGGCTGAAAAACAGGCCGGGCGCATGCAGCAGTTTGCTGATCGGGAAAATGATCATGAGCAGGGCCACCAGCGCCAGGTGCACCAGCAGCACCGGGTCAGCCGGCAGCGGCTGCCAGTTGAAACGCATCAGGCCCAGCATAAAGGCCTTGAGTGCGACGATGTCGGTGTGCGCCACAAAACGCATGGCCAGACCCGTGAGGCCAATGGCCAGCAGCAGCGCCAGCATCAGGTGATCGGACGGGGTGGAGATGTAGCGCACCCGGTCCACCAGCCAGCGCCGCGCCCACAGCCCGCCCAAAGCGGCGACCATGGCAAAGCCGGCATAGGTGCCGAAGGGTTGCACCAGCACCACGGGCAGCCACACCGGGTCCTGAAAATAGCGCAAATGGCGCAGGGTGACCAGCAACAGGGTCACATGAAACAGCCAGCCAAAAATCCAGGTCCATTTGCTGGACTTGAACAGGCTCTCGAACAGCACCACCTCACGCGTCATGCGCCAGCGCACGCCGGCCGCCGTGGTGGGCGCCGGGGTGGTTGGAATCTTCAGGGGTGCCGGCGTTTTTGCATAGAGACGAATCTTGCGGGCCACACCCAGCACCAACACCGCGGTCGCGACATAAAACAGCAGCGCATAAATGATGGTCAGGAGGGACATGGGCAAACCTGCAAATTCGTTGGGATCAAGTCAAGAATCAGATGCAACCGGTCGGCTTGGGCAAGCCGGCAATCTTGCAGGCCTGTTTGGCCGGGCCGTAGGGGAACAGGTCGTACAGGTACTTGCTATTGCCTTTTTCTTCGCCAAATTTCTTGCCGATGGCCTTGGTCAGCACGCGCACCGCCGGGGCAATCTGGTACTCGTTGTAGTACTCGCGCAGGAAGTTGATGACTTCCCAATGGTTGTCGGTGAGCGGCACTTTTTCTTCTTCGGCCAGGTGGACGGCGGCTTCAGGCGTCCATTCGGCCAGGTTCAGCAAGTAACCTTCTTCGTCGGTTTCGTAGGTTTGGCCGTTGATTTCAAAACTCATGGTGTTCTCCAGTTAAAAATAAATATCAGGTGACGAATCGGGCTTACAGCCACGATTGGGAAGCGGGGTATTTCTCGATCAGGTCAACAAAGCCGGCGTAGTCCACCGGCGTGATGCCGTCCTGCAGCTTGGCCGTCATGCCGCGCGCATCGAGGTCGGGCTGCAGCACAAACAGGCTGAGCGTGCTGGCGGCCTGGCGCATGCGCTCGGACATGGCGTTGCCTTGCGTAGCGGCGTAAACGCCGTCTTCGATCAGCAGCACGGCATGACCGGCTTGCGCCATGCGCAGGCAGGTGTCCAGCGCGTTGGCGGCAAAGGGTGATTTATTAACGATGTGCAACATGGCTCAATCCTTTTTTCTTAAAAGCTCAGGACGACGTCTTGCTGCGCCATCAGTTCGCCCATTTGCTGATCGTTGAGCACCTCGACAGGAACCAGCAGGTCCGCTTCGGTCAGGCCGCGCTGATCGAGCGAGGCCTGGTCGACATAGAGCTTTTCGATGTCGTAGCCTTCGAGGGCACGGTAGCTGGGCGAGAAGTTCTTGATGCCGATGCCCTTGGTTTGCTGACCTTTGGCCAGTTCGTAAACACCGTCGTCCATGAACACCAGGCTCACGTCCTGGTCGAAGGTGGCGGTGATCAGCACCACTTCCAGGCTTTCAAGGGCGTAGATGGTGCCGTAGGGCGCCTTGCGGTTGACAAACATGAATTTCTTCACTTTGGGGCCGCTGGGCGCAGTGCTTTGTTGTTCGCTCATGGTGTGTCTCTCTTGATCGGGTTAATCGCCAAAGGTGACCAGGCGGTCCGCCTTGATGCCACTGTCCACCAACTGGCCCAGGCCGGAAATACGGAAGCCCGGGGCCAGCACTTCGTCCTTGATGCCGCGGCGCAAGGCAGCGGCCACACACACCACCAGGTCGACCTTGTGCTCGGTCGCCAGAGCCGACCAGCGGTTCACGATGTGGCGATCGTCCTGCGGCGGCTCGGTGAGCCGGGTCGCGTTGTTGACGCCGTCGTGGTAGAAAAACACGCGCTGGATGGTGTGCCCTTTGGCCAGGGCGGCCACGGCAAACTGGTAGGCGCTGTCAGACGCCTGGTGCGTGTAGGGTCCTTCGTTGACGAGGATGCCGAATTTCATGTTTTTTCTCTTGTCAGAAGCGAATGTGGGTCGATGCGTTCAGGCTGGAGCGGGAACCGCGCCAATCGTCGATCAGGTACTTGGTGAACGGCAGGTCGCACTTCTCGAAGAAAGCGGGCCAGCCGATGCGCTCGATCCAGTCCGACACGCGCTCCCAGGAGCGTGCGTCTTCCTTGTAGGTGTACAGGATCTTCTTGACCATGGCCGAGACTTCGGGCCAGCGGGGCGGGTTGTTGGGCAGGCCAGAGGCCACCATCTTCATGAAGGTCGGTTTGCCGCGCGCGTTCGAATTTTTGCCGCCCACCCAGATCGCCAGCTTGCTGTGCTCGGGGTCGTTGATCTGCATCGGTGGGCAGGGCGGGAAGCAGGCACCGCAGCACATGCACTTGGACTCGTCAATTTCCAGCGAAGGCCGGCCGTTGACCATGGCGGGGCGGATGGCCGCCACCGGACAACGCGCCACCACGGTGGGGCGCTCGCACATGTTGGCCACCAGGTCGTGGTTGATCTTGGGCGGCTTGGTGTGCTGCATCACGATGGCAATGTCGGCCTGGCCGCCGCAGTTGATCTCGCAGCAGGAGGTGGACAGGTGCACGCGGTTGGGCATGTCTTCCTTGATGAACTCGGCGTGCAGGTCATCCATCAGGGCCTTGACGGCGCCCGAAGCGTCGGTGCCCGGAATGTCGCAGTGCAGCCAGCCCTGGGTGTGGGCGATGGCCGACACCGAGTTGCCGGTGCCACCGACCGGGAAACCGTTGTTGGTCAGCGCTTCCACCAGCGGCTCGACGCGCGCCGGGTCCGACACCAGGTACTCGATGTTGGAGCGGATGGTGAAGCGCACATGGCCGTCGGCATATTCGTCGGCAATGTCGCACAGCTTGCGGATGGTGAAGAGGTCCATCTGGCGCTGGGTGCCGGCACGCACGGTCCAGATCTGGTCGCCGCTGTGGGCGACATGGTGCAGCACACCGGGGCGGGGCCGGTCGTGGTATTTCCAGTTGCCATAGTTCTTGGCCATCAACGGGTGCAGGAACGGCTTGTTATCGGGTACGCCGCTCTCAATGGGGGTGCGCATAGTTGCCATGGTGATCTTTCTTAATCAGTTGAGGACAAGCCGGCTTCAGGCCGCTTTGCGGGCGTTGATCTTGGCCACTTCGTCGTCCCAGCCGTCGGTGCGGACGTAAGGGTTGGTACGTGGGGTGGAGACCATGTTGGGGTCGATCTCGACCTCAATGCCTTCCAGGAAGTTGATCAGGCCAATACGCTCGATCATCTCGCCGGTGCGCTCGTGCTCAAGGGCGTTTTCGGCAAAGAAGTCAATCGACTTCTGGCCCAGCTCAACCAGTGCCTGGTAGTCTTCGTCGGTCTTCATGGGCATGAAAGGCATGATCACGGTACCCATCAGGTCACCGATCTTGAGCGTGCGTTTGCCACCCATCAGCACCGTGACACCCTTGTCAACACCGGTCGCCAGTGCGCCGGTCATGACGTTGATGCAGTGCATGCAGCGCACGCAGTTGCTGTTGTCGATTTCCAGGCAATGGCTGTCGCTGAGCTTGACGCTGGAAATCTTGTCGCCGGTGGCCACGTCCTTGACTTCCTTGAGCATGATGGCCTTGGTCGGGCAGCGGCTGACCACGTCGTTGACGAGTTCGGTCATGCCGTGTTTTTCGAACCACTTGCGTGCCAGGGCTTCGTCGGTGCGGATATTGTCGCGCCAGGTGCCAATGACGGCCATGTCGGCGCGCTGGATCGAGTTCATGCAGTCGTTGGGGCAGCCCGAAAACTTGAATTTGAACTTGTAAGGCAAGGCCGGACGATGCATGTCGTCGAGGAAAGTGTTGAGCACCTGGCGGTGGGCACGCGCCTCGTCGAAGCAGGACTGCTCACAACGCGCGGCACCGACGCAGGACATGCTGGTGCGCACGGCCGGACCGGCGCCGCCAAGGTCAAAGCCGAGTTCATTGATTTCGTCGAAAGCACCTTGCACGTTGGCTGTGCTGGCGCCCTGGAACATGATGTCGCCCGACTGGCCGTGAAAGGCGATCAAGCCTGAGCCATGACGCTCCCAGATGTCACACATCTTGCGCAGCACGTCAGTGGTGTAGTGCATGCCAGCCGGTGGCTGAACGCGCAGGGTGTGGAATTCCTTGGACGCCGGAAACATCTCGGCGACTTCGGAAAAGCGCGGGATGACGCCGCCGCCATATCCGAACACACCGACCGTGCCACCCTTCCAGTAACCCTTGCGGGTCTTGTACGAATGCTCCAGCTGACCGACTAGGTCGGTCATGTAGTCGCTGTCTTTGGCCAGTCGCTTCAGACCGGTGACAAAACTGGGCCATGGACCGCTTTCAAGCTGGTCAAGCATGGGGGTGTCGTGTTGCTTAATGCTCATTGGGTGTCTCCTGTCAAGGGCGCGCACATCTTGCGCTGATTCGTCGAACCGGGTGTGTTGATGCAGGGCAAATAGTACGAGCCGCAAGCGGGTGTCTGCTATCCCCCTCGTTGGGTATTTGGGGCTACCCATATGGGTTATATCCCCCCACCCGTCCCGGTAATAGACGACCGGGCCCGACTTTGCGCCCAATAGCGGCATGTGTGTTGCAGGGCAAACAGGACCCTTTGCCCCCTGACAACAGGCCCTGATTTTTTGTCTTTGGCTTCATTTTTCGATAAATATCCATACCATGACCACCCTGACACCACTGGCTAAATTCACCATTCCCGTGGGTTTGCAGGTCGTTGAGCTGCAACAAGTCGACTTCGAGGGTGGCAGCATGCGCCTGCTGCGCACCCGGATCCGCGAGAAAAGCCGCTTTACCGTGTTTGACATCGATGCCCAGTCGGCCCGACTGTGGGGTGAGGCCTTGCTGCGCTGGGCTGCCGAGCAGCCCGACAACCAGATTCCGCCGGAGGCGTCTGAATGACCGCTGCAGACACCGAACTGTGCCCCACGGTTGACCTGATTTTTCCGCTCAGCGGACGTTTTTTGCCGCGCGACCATGCCCAGGCACTCAAGGACGCGCTGTGCCGCGCCTGGCCCTGGCTCGAGGCCGAGCCGCTGGCCGGCGTGCAAGGCATCAAGCTGGTGCCCGGCCTGGAGCCACAGGCCATGCTGTCGGGACGAGCCAAGCTGTTGCTGCGTTTGTCGCGCCAACGTGCCAACGAGCTCATCAACGCTAATGCCATCGACCTGGAGGTGGCGGGTCAGGCGCTGCGACTGGACGTGCCGCATGTGCGCGAACTGGTTGCCCACACCACGCTGTACGCCTTTCATGTGGCCGCATCGGATGCCGACGAGGTGGCCTTCATGGCCAGTGTCACGCAGGCCTTGTCCGGCTTGGGTGTGGGCGGCGAACGCGTCTGCGGCAAACGCCAGCAACTGACGCTGGCCAGTGGCGTGGTCACCACTTTCAGCCTGATGCTGCACGGCTTGGCGCCCGAGCCCTCGCTGCACCTGCAGCAGCACGGCATCGGGCCACACCGGCTGCTGGGCTGTGGCATTTTCATACCGCACAAATCTGCCGCGGCTGTTTAACAATTCATCAACGAAACCAAGGAGAAAATCAATGGCTTACACCATCAATGGCACCGACTACGAGACCGATGAACAAGGTTTTTTATTGGAGCCACTGTATGAAGATGACGCGGTGCGCGTCATTGCCGAGGCTGAAAGCATCACGTTGACGGACGCGCACTGGGAAGTTATCAACTACCTGCGTGAACAATACCGCGAACACGGCCACACCCCCAATTTCCGCAACATGCTCAAAGGGTTTGCCGAGATTCGGCCCGAAGTGGACAGCAAGTACCTCTACGACCTGTTTCCCATCGGACCAGCCAAACAGGGTCCCAAGGTGGCGGCCTTGCCGCAGCCATTGGGCAAGGGCGGCTACTGACATGCCCCTGCGCTCGCCGCCTTGCCGGTTGCCGTGCCTTGCGTGGAGCGGTGCATGGCCAAGCTAAGAATCAAGAGCCAGTGGTTTCGCGACAGCGGCGCCAAAACGCCGCAGCAAAATGCCAGCGCCATGGCATTCATCACCTGGCGCGTGGCGCAAAACACGCTCAAGCAAATGCGCACGGCACGGTTCGATATCGAGATCGGGCCGCAGTATTTTGCGTTCACCCACGAGGTACTGGTGTTTTTGACCCAGGTGATCGACCGCATGGCCCATGCCCGCATGGAGGATGATGAACGCGCCGAGTTCATGACCGCGCTGGTGCAGCGCGTGGCCCAAATCCTGCAGGACAACGAAGACGGCCTGATGGGCGTGCCGGCCGCCGGGCAAGCCAGCCACTACGCGCAGTTCATTGACCTGTTCAACGAATTGTCAGAGCACTACGCCGACTTCGGCTTTGATGCCAAGGGCCCGGACTTTGCCTTCGTGCGTTACCTCGGGCACCGCATCGAGGCGCTGATGCCGCAAAAAGACCAGCGCTGGGTGGTTGACCAGATCATGGCCAGCGAAGTGCCCGATGCCCTGGACATGATCCAGCGCGGCATGGACGGCGTTTTATCGACCGAGCCCCGGCCCAAGCGGGCCTCACGCGCAGGCGTTTCGGGCGACTGAGGCAGAGCACACCATGCAAAACCCATTCGACCTGGCGCAGCCCCTGGCCTATCAGCACTGGCGCGACGCCAAATTGGCCCGCCAGCCGCACCAGGCGAGTGACCTGATCGTCGATGTGGCCGACCCGCGTGCCTTGTCCGCGACTGAGCGCGAGGCGCTATTGCAGCGCTGCGAGGTGGCCAACATGGCCATCTACCGTAGCCCGGTGGTTTCTGAGGACAAAGCCATTCCGATCCAGATGGCACGCCAGCTCGGTCTGCACCAGCTCGATGGCAACTGGCTGGCCGACGAAGACGGCATTTCGCCGATCGCGGTAGCAGCGCCCACGGGTGAACGCACCGCCTTCATCCCCTACACCAACCGCCCGATCAAGTGGCATACCGACGGCTACTATCACCCCGAAACCCGCCCCATCCGGGCCATGGTGCTGCATTGCGTGCGCCCGGCGCGTCAGGGCGGTGACACGGCACTGATGAACCACGAAATGGCTTACATCGCTGTGCGTGAGGCCAACCCGGAATGGGTGCGCGCCCTGATGGCGATGGATGCCATGACCATCCCCGAGCGGCTTGACGACGACGGCATGGCCCGCCCGGAGCAAGCCGGCCCGGTGTTCATGGTCGACGCACTGAGCGGTCAATTGCACATGCGCTACACGGCACGCACGCGCAGCATTGTCTGGAAAGACGATGCCACCACGCGGGACGCGGTGGCGTTTCTGGCTGATTTTCTGGCCGGCGACAGCCGCCACATTTTTCGTTTGCGGCTGGAGGCCGGCATGGGCCTGGTGTGCAACAACGTGCTGCATGACCGCGCCGGCTTTGACGACGACCCGCAGGCCCCGCGCTTGCTGTACCGGGCGCGTTATCTGGACCGGATCGTCCGACCCACCACAGGAGCCACCACACCATGAGTCACCAGGTCAGTGTTTGGCGCGCCGCCCAGTTGCTGGGTGTGGCGCGCGGCGTGCTGCAGCAAAAAGTGCGCGACGGTAGCCTGGTGCTCAACGACGGCTGGGTTTCCACCGACGTCTTGCTGAAACTTTACCCGGACGCCCAGCTGGAAGAATCGGGCCTGCTGGAGCGGGTCTCGCAAATCCGCGATGAAGCCTTTGGCAAACGCTTGCGCGAGCGCCTGCTACCGAGCCAGGAGGTGCTGGCGCAGCGCCTGTTTGCGCAAAGCCAGGAACTCGCCGATGTGCGCAAACATCTGCAGCGCTACCATGAACTGGTGGTCGGCCTGCAGCAGGACATTCGCCAGCAGCTGAGCCAACACCCTGGTGCCGCTGACTGGCTGGCGCTGGAACAACAGATCACGCAGGGGCTGGCCCAGGCGCTGGCCACCGAGCCGGTGGACATGCTGGAGGTGATGGACGATATGCTCAAAATCATGACGGCCCAGGTCACGGTGCGCCCCAGCGGCCACCAATTCCCGGTGGAGGGGCGCGCCAACCTGTTGCAGGCAGGCTTGCACGCCGGGCTTAAACTCAATTACGGCTGTGGCAACGGCAGTTGCGGCATGTGCAAGGTGCGTGTGATCTCGGGCGAGGTGGCCAAGACCCAGCACTTTGACTATGCGCTGTCCGAGGCCGAAAAAGCCCAGGGCTACACCCTGATGTGCTGCCACACCGCCGCCAGCAGCGAGCTGACGCTGGAGTTGCTTGAAGCCTGCGACCCGCGTGACATTCCTGTACAGCTGATCGCCACCCAGGTGCGCGCCGTCACCACACTGGCACCGGACACGATGTTGCTGCACCTGCAAACCCCGCGCAGCCACCGCTTGCGCTTTCTGGCGGGCCAGTCGGTGCAACTGGGCTGGACACTGGCCGGCTATGAGGATGCCTCGACCAGCTACCCACTGGCCAGTTGCCCCTGCGACGAACGCAACCTGCTGTTCTTCATCACCCGCAATGCCGCCGATGCCTTTGCCCAGCGCCTGTTTGCCGGTGACATCAAACAGGGCAGCACCGTGACGGTGGTTGGCCCAAGCGGCGACTTTGTGCTGGCAGAAGGCCACCGTCCGCTGGTGTTTGCCGCTTGCGACGCCGGTTTTGGCCCGATCAAGAGCCTGATCGAGCACGCCTTGTCGCTTGACGCCGCACCGTCGCTGTCGCTGTTCTGGCTGGCCACACGCCCGGACGGTCACTTCTACAGCAACCAGTGCCGGGCCTGGTCGGAGGCGCTGGACCAGTTCGAATACGAACTCGACACCCATCCCGACGCGGCCCTGGGTGCCTGGCAAATCGCCCAGGCCATGCGCGCCGATTTGTTTGACATTGACTGCGACTTCTACCTGGCCGGCCCCGTTGAATTTGTGCGCGCCCTGCATGACGAACTGCGCACCTCCGGCGTGGCCGAATCCCAGATCGCCAGCCTGGTGCTGTGATCCTTTTCACCCCCCAAGACCCATGCAAACCCAAGTCCCTGATGTCAGCAAGACCTATGTTGAAGCGACCCAATCCGCCTTTGACGCCACCCTGCCCGAATGCGCAGGCGGCGAGTCTTTTGCACTGATGGTGCAGGGCTTCAGCATGGCGCCGGAATTCCTGGAGGGCGAGATCATCCTGATCGAACCCGAAGGTCTGGCCAAAGACGGCTCTTACGTGCTGGCGATGCACGATCAGGAATGGACCTTCCGGCAACTGCTGCGTACCGAGGCCGGTTGGATGTTGCACCCGCTGAACCCGGCCTTTCCCGATGCCGCCATTCCTGACCTGTCATCCATCCACGGCGTCATCATCCAAAAAGCCCTGCCCGGGCGGCGCCGCGCCTCCAAGCATTACGTCTGACGCTGTCTGACGGCCATCAACCCGCCCTGCCCTTGCCATGCCTTACTACATTTACCGCGTCAAGCCCTTTACCCAGCTGGACCAAATCAGCGCCCATGCCAGTTTTTCCGAGGCCTCCAGCCAGGCCAAGGCGCTGCGCCTGCAACCTGACTTGCCGGCCACGGACAAGATCAAGGTGATCTTTGCCGACACCCCCTTACAGGCCGAAGACCTGCTGTGCCAGGTGCGCACCGCCGGCCCCAAGGGCGACGACTGAGGTCGCAAGACATGGTGGATGAAGCCGCCTTTCACGCCTCACGCGTGCGCCTCAACCCCAGCCCCTGCGTTTTTTCCAAGGCGCTCCTTTCCGGCTGCGCCAGTTGCAGTCTGTCCCAGCGCCATGCCCTGGCCGAGCGCGAGGTGGTGGCCTGCACCCTGCCGGTGGCGCACATCAACTGCAGCACATTGAGAGACCTGTTTTATGAGCGCGCGACCTTTGTGCTGCGGCTACCGCGCCCGGCCACCGAGATCCCGCATCAGGCTACGATGAAGCTGAGCTGCGGTGGCCTGAACGGATTACAAGCAGCATTGGCGGCGCCCACAGCCGATGTCCACGCCATGGTGCAGCTGGCGCACAGCCGGTTCGACAGCCTACTCGACCTGCCCTGGCAAACCATTGTTGAGCATATCGGTGCTTGGCAGATCCGGCGGCGCGCGCCTGTTGGCAGCAAACCCGACGTCCGTTAAAAATTCGCCAGTTAGCTTATCTTGTCGCGTTCAAACCGTCGTGTTGTGCTGCGCATGGCCATCCCCAGGGGCGGCCACCTCATACTGGGGTACCAGAAATCGGTGACCACCCCTGGGGATTACCACGCGATGGAGTGATATGCGGAAGTTTTGAAGGCCAAGGCAAATACAGTTGGATATCACATGCACCAGCACCACGTCCAGCGCAGTGGCTGGGTTTGGGGGCTGACGATTTCTGGTACTCCAGTATGAGGAAGCCGCCAAAGCCAGTCGCTGCGCGGGTACCGCTAACGAATCGGACTTCTCTGCCTTGAATGATGAAAAACAGGCGTCATGGACTGCTTCACGGCGTTCGCAATGACGAGCCGCTCACACGTTAAACACAGCCAGTCGGCTTGGGCAAACCGCCGTACTTGGTGATCGGTTTCATCGGCCCGGTCATCCACAGCTTGAAGACGCTATTCTGGTCTTCGTCGATGTACTTGGCAAATTTGCGAATGGGCGGCACGCTGCCGAATTCTTCGTAATAGGCGCGAGCCTTGAGGATGTGTGACCACTTGACGTCATCCAACTCGTAGCCGTCGGCCTCGGCCATGGCACGGCCGATTTCGTCGGTCCAGTCACCCATGTCGGTCAGGTAACCGTCGCCGTCGCGTTCGGGCAAGTTCATTGTGTGTTCTCCGGTTGGGGTGATTGGGCATGGTGGGCCAGCAGTTGGTCCAGAAAACGGCGCAAGAAGCCTTCGGTCTGCATGCCGTGAAAACGGTCGATGACCTGGCCGTGGCTGTAGCTGATCACGGTCGGGAAACCTTTGGCCTGATGGCGTCCGGCGATACGCATGTTTTCGTCGGCATCGACCTTGGCCAGCACAAATCGGCCGGCGTAGTCCTGCGCCAGACGCTCCAGCAGCGGGGTCAGCACCCGGCAGGGGCTGCACCAGTCGGCGCCGATGTCGAGCAATACCGGCAGCTGGTGGGAACGCAGCACCACCGCATCCTCAAAATCGGACTCGGTGGCGTCAACAACACAGGGCATGGGTTTCAAGCGCGCCAGTTCTGGTAGTGCATGGTGGCAGCGGCACCGCCGATGATGCCGGCCAGCACGATGAAGGACCCGATCGCCAGGGTCGAGATGCCAGTCATGCCCTGACCCACCGTGCAGCCCAGCGCGGTGACACCACCAAAGCCCATCAGCACGGCACCCAGCAACTGGGTGCGCAGGTCTTCCATCGAGGCAAAACCTTCCCAGCGAAACTGGCGGCTGGCCAGGGCGTAGGCC
>JBASJO010000130.1:0-3942 GCA_049655365.1 Rhodoferax sp.
GACGAACTCACCTGGACCGGTCTGCCGTTCAGCGCCGAACAGTTCAGCACCGTGACCAGCATCGACAAGGCGGCCTGGGCTGAAGAGCTCAAGCTGCATGCCACCCATTTCGAGCAGTTGTCCTACCATTTGCCGCAGGCCTTGCTTGACACCAAGGCGGTGCTGGAGCAGCGCCTGCAAGGCTGAGGGCATGTTGTGGCGCGATGAATGGGGCGCCGACGCCTCATTCACCTTGGTTTCTTGACAATTGGCAACACGCGACCCTGCCGCTTGGGTAAACTGGCGTCCCGTTTAAGGAGTTCCCTCATGAAGATTCTTCTCGCCGTTGACGGCAGTTCGTACACCAAAAAGATGCTGGCCTACCTGGCTGCCCACGAGATGTTTTCGCCTAAAAATGAATACACCGCTTTCACCGCCCAGTTGATGCTGCCCAGCCAGGCGCGCGCCGCGCTGGGCAAGGAACTGGTCGCCAAATACTACGAGGACGAAGGCCAGCGCATCCTGAATCCCGTGCACAAATTCCTCGAGCGTCAAGGCGTCAAGGCCAAGGGCGTCTGGAAAACCGGCAATGCGGGTGAGCTGATTGCCAGGCTGGCCGAGGCTGAAAAATTTGATCTGGTGGTGATGGGCTCCCACGGCCGGGGCGCCCTGGCCAATCTGGTGGTGGGTTCGGTGGCCACCAAGGTGCTGGCCAGCTGCACGGTGCCCGTGTTGATCGTGCGCTAAGGGCTTGCCCATGGGCAAGCCGTGTATTTTTTCGACAGGTTTCGGATAGGGCCCGGGGCTCATTAAAACAATTCAAAAGGGAGGCTCAATGGCAAAAGGCATGATTCTGGCCGCCGGGCAAGGCACCCGCGTGCGGCCCCTGACGCGCGATTTACCCAAACCCATGGTGCCTATTCTGGGTAAGCCGGTGATGGAGTATTTGATCGAACACCTGGCGCGTCACGGCATCACCGAGATCATGGTCAACGTGGCCTGGCACCATCAGAAAATTGAAGAGTATTTTGGTGACGGCCGGCGTTGGGGCGTGCAAATTGGCTACGCCTACGAAGGCGTGCGCGACCATGGCGAGATCTTGCCGCGGCCGATGGGCTCGGCCGGTGGCATGCGGCGCATTCAGGACTTCAGCGGTTTTTTTGACGAGACCACGCTGGTGCTGTGCGGTGACGCCCTGATCGACCTCGACATTACTGCCGCCCTGGCCGAGCACCAGGCCAAAGGCGCCATGGCCAGTGTGGTGGCCATGGATGTGCCGCTGGCCGACGTGCAAAACTATGGCGTGGTGGTGGCGGGGGCTGACGGACGTATTGCCTCGTTCCAGGAAAAACCCGAACCTGCCGAGGCCAAGTCGACGCTGGCGAGCACCGGCATTTATATCTTTGAGCCGGCCGTGATCGGTTTCATTCCACCGGGTCAGGTGTATGACATTGGTTCCCAGTTGTTCCCCGATCTGGTCGCGCATGAGCTGCCGTTCTATGTGCAAAACCGGCCGTTCCACTGGCTCGATATCGGTCGGGTGGGAGACTACTGGTCAGTCTTGCAGCGGGTGCTGAGCGGTGAAGTGGCTGACATGACCATGCCCGGGCGTGAAATCAAACCGGGCATCTGGGTCGGCATCAACACCTCCATCCCCTGGCATCAGGTCAACATCGAGGGGCCGGTTTACATTGGTTCCAGCGTGCGCATCGAGCCCGGCGTGTCGATCGTCGGGCCGGCCTGGATTGGCCACGGCTGCCACTTGCGCACCGGCTGCAAACTGGTGCGCAGCATTTTGTTCGAGTACACCCGCATTGCCGCCGACATGCGCATCAACGAGTTGATTGTGTCGCCGGACTATTGCGTCGACCGCCATGGCGACACGCTTTATCACGACGACGACGCCACCCAGCTGCGCTGGGGTGATGCCCGGGCCTGAGGCGCCGTCAAATCCAGCCTCATGGGGTATGCGAGACGGTCCGTAGAATTGCGCCCAACTTTAACCTTTTTATCCTCGCACCATGACCTCAAAACACCTGCAACGTGGCGCCTTGAATGGCGCTGTGATCACCATGCTGATCGGTGCGCTGGTGCTGGGCGGCTTGCTCGTGTCGTCCGCCGTCTCGGGTTATGAGTTGCCTTTCTGGCCGGCGATGGCCGTGATAGCCGTCAACGTGGTCGCCGCCGGCCGCCTGGCCTGGACCGTGATTCAGGCAAAAAAGCAGCGGGACTCGGGCAAGCAGTAAGGTGGGGCCGCTAATGTGCCTGGCGCAAGGCCGTCTGAAACGCTTGGGTCACACGCGCTGGCTGCGGCGAGGTCCGCACGATGCTGAAAAAGCTGCAGTGGTAAGTGAACAGCTCGGGCTGCACGGCATGCATGCGACCCTGACGCACAAAAGACTCGGCGTAGTGGTCGGGTAAAAACCCCAAAAAACAACCGGACAGGATCAAATTCGCGATCGATTCCTGGTCGTAGCCGGTGGCCGCGCGGCTCAGCTTGACCTGCTGGGTCAGTTCCATGTTTGGCGAGTGGTAGCCCAGGCCGGCAAAAGCGTAATCCTGCAGCGCCTCCCAGTTGTGCGGCTGTTGCCTGGCATCCGGCGCAAACAAGGGGTGACCCGCGCTGGCATACAGGTACATGGTCTCGGTGAAGAGTTCGTCATAGGTCAGCACGGCCGAGCTGCGGTGGCCGGGGATGATGCCGACCTGGAACTGGCCGTCGAGCACGCCGCGCTCGATCGCGTTGAGTGGTGCCACATGCAGGTGCAGGCGCACGTCCGGGGCCAACTGCACAAAACGCCGGATCGCGTCACCAATGTGCGCTTGTGTGTTGCTGGCGGTTTTGTCAAAGACGGCAATGTGCAGCTCGCCGCCCATGCGCTGGTGAATCTCGTCGACGCGGCTGCGAAAGGCATCGACGCCGGCCAGCAGGCGCAGGGTCTCGGCATAAATCTGCTCGCCCTCTGACGTTAACGCAAAGCCGCCCCGGCCACGCCGGCACAGGCGCAAGCCCAGGCGTGTTTCCAGGTCCTTGATGTGGCGGCTCACCGTGGAGGTGCCAATGTTGAGTTCCAGCTCGGCTGCCGCCATGCCGCCGCAGTCCACCACCGTTTTGAAAACGCGCAGCAGGCGGATGTCCATGTCGCTGAGCTGCCCCAGGGCCGCACGGGTTTTTACTTGCATAAATTGACAACTTAGTTTTGATAGTTAAGCATTTATAAGAGTAACAGATCGGCCCACAATGCGCGATCTTTCCGCCGTTGCGAACCAGGAGAACCCCATGAACATGACCGATGCCCAAGCCCTGACCCGCCCCCGTACCGATGCGGCCTGGCTCGATGCCCACTGGATGCCTTACACCGGCAACCGCGACTTCAAGGCCAACCCGCGCATGATGGCCTCGGCCAGTGGTTGTTATTACACCGACATCGACGGTCGCCAGATCTTTGACGGTCTGTCGGGCTTATGGACTTGTGGCCTGGGCCATGGCCGCCCTGAGATTGTCGAAGCGGCCAGCCGCCAGTTGGCCACGCTCGACTATTCGCCGGCCTTCCAGTTCGGCCACCCGCTGTCGTTTGCGTTGGCCAACAAGCTGAAAGAGCTCACCCCGGCCGGCCTGGACTATGTGTTTTTCACGGGCTCGGGATCGGAGTCGGCCGACACCTCGCTCAAGATGGCGCGCGCCTACTGGCGCGCCAAAGGCCAGGCCAGCAAGAGCCTGCTGATTGGTCGGGAAAAGGGTTACCACGGCGTCAACTTCGGTGGTATCTCGGTGGGTGGCATCGGCGCCAACCGCAAAATGTTTGGCCAGGGCATTGCGGCCGACCACCTGCCGCACACTCAACCACCCGCCGGTGTGTTCCACCGTGGCATGCCGCCGGCTAACGGCCCGCATGGCGTGGTGCTGGCCGAAGACCTGCTCAAGCTGATTACGCTGCACGACGCGTCCAACATTGCCGCCGT
>JBASJO010000131.1:0-4304 GCA_049655365.1 Rhodoferax sp.
GGGTGCCAGACCAGTAACAGCAAGAGCACGGCCAGGGGCACGGTGGCGATGTAGCCAATGTGCTTGAAGCCGATGGCGCCAACCAGGCCGCCGATGAAAAAGCTGCCGATCAGCTTGGCCAGCAGGCTCAGTTTCTGACGGTTGGCGCGCACCAGGGTGTCGCGGGTCAGGCGGTTGATGTAGAACAGCTTGCCCAACTCGATGCCCAGGTCGGTGACCAGGCCGGTGACGTGGGTGGTGCGAATCTCGGCGTGGGAAATTTTGGTGATGACGGCGTTTTGCAAGCCCATGATGAAGCACAGCACCAGCACCGTCAGGGGCACAAACAGCACCCCGAAAAAGCTGATGCCGGAACCGAACAGGCCAAACAACAGCAGCAGCGCGGCTTCCAGCAGCAAGGGGCGGCCATAGGCGCTTTGCAGCTTGCGGCGCAGTCCCCAATTCACCATCCAGGCGCTGGTCATGGCGCCGCCGAGGAAGGCCAGCAGTGAGATAAAAGCCGCCAGCGCCAGGTAGGCCTGGCCGGTGACCAGGTTGTCGGCCACGGACGACAGCACGCCGGTCATGTGCGAGGTGTATTGCCCTACCGCCAGAAAGCCGCCGGCGTTGGTGGCGCCCGCCACAAAGCACAGCGTGATGCCCAGGTGCAGGTTGCTCTGGGTAGTGCGCTGAACCGCCGTCCAGCCGCGCAGCAGGGGAATCATGCGACCCCTTGGGCTCAGTGCACCCGCATGCCGGGTTGGGCACCGGCAAAGGGTTCCAGCACGTAGATGCCGGGTTGCGCTTTTTCGTCGGCATGGCTGGCGGCCAGAACCATGCCTTCACTCAGACCGAACTTCATCTTGCGCGGCGCCAGGTTGGCGACCATCACGGTGAGTTTGCCGACCAGTTGCGCCGGCTGATAGCTGCTGGCAATGCCCGAGAAAACGTTGCGCAGTCGGGACTGGCCAGCCTCGTCCAACTCACCCACATCCAGTGTCAACTGCAGCAGCTTGCTTGAACCCGCGACCGCCTGGCAGTCGACAATTTTGGCAATGCGCAGGTCGATCCTGGCAAAGTCGTCAATGCCGATGGTGGGCGCCACGGCTTCGCCACCCGGCAGGGCGGCTTCAGGCGCCGCCAGCGGTTCGGGCGCCTCGAACAGGGCTTCGAGCTGTTTGATGTCGACGCGCTGCATCAGGTGCTGATAAGCGCCAATGACATGGCCGGTGGCCATGGGCTGGCCGATGTTGGCATAGCTCAGCGGCTCGATGTTCAGGAAGGCTTCGACCTGCGTGGCCAGCGCGGGCAACACGGGTTTGAGGTAGCAGGTCAGGATGCGGAAGGCCTTGATGCAGACGGTGCAGACGTCCTGCAGGCGCGCTTCCTGGTCGGGTTTTTTGGCCAGGTCCCAGGGCTTGTTGGCGTCCACATAGGCGTTGACCTTGTCGGCCAGCTGCATGGTTTCGCGCAGCGCCTTGGCGTACTCGCGCGCCTCGTAGAGCTGCTCGATGGTGCCCACTTCACCGCGCAGCAGGTGCAACAGCGCGGCACCGTCCTCAGACACCTCGCCGAGTTTGCCTTTAAAGCGCTTGGTGATGAAGCCGGCCGCGCGTGAGGCGATGTTGATGTACTTGCCGATCAGGTCGCTGTTGACGCGCGCCATGAAGTCGTCGGCGTTGAAGTCGATGTCTTCGTTGCGGGCGCTCAGTTTGGCGGCCAGGTAGTAGCGCAGCCATTCGGGGTTCATGCCCAGGCTCAGGTACTTGAGCGGGTCCAGGCCGGTGCCGCGGCTCTTGCTCATTTTTTCGCCGTTGTTCACCGTCAGGAAACCGTGCACAAAAATGTTGTCGGGCGTCTTGCGGCCGCTGAAATGCAGACAGGCCGGAAAGAACAGGGTGTGGAAGGTGACGATGTCTTTGCCGATGAAGTGGTACTGCTCCAGCCCCGGGTTGGCCATGTAGGCGTCATAGTCCTGGCCGCGCTGGCCCAGCAGGTTTTTCAGCGAGGCCAGGTAGCCGATGGGGGCGTCGAGCCAGACGTAAAAATACTTGCCCGGTGCGTCCGGGATCTCGATGCCGAAGTAGGGCGCGTCACGCGAGATGTCCCAGTCGCCCAGGCCTTCGCTGGTGCTGCCGTCCGGGTTGGTGCGCACGGTGAACCATTCCTTGATTTTGTTGGCCACCTCGGGTTGCAGCTTGCCGTCCTGCGTCCAGCGCTGCAGGAATTCAACGCAGCGCGGGTCGGACAGCTTGAAGAAAAAGTGCACCGAGTTGCGCAGTTCGGGCTTGGCACCTGACAGCGCCGAATAGGGCTTGATCAGGTCGGTTGGCGCGTAAACCGCGCCGCAGTTTTCGCAGTTGTCGCCGTACTGGTCCTTGGCGTGGCACTTGGGGCACTCACCCTTGATGAAGCGGTCCGGCAGGAACATGCCTTTGTCGGGGTCAAAAAACTGCTCGATGGTGCGGGATTCGATCAGCGAGCCGCCAGGGTTGTCGCGCAGGTCGCGGTAAATCTGCTGTGCCAGTTCGTGGTTTTCTGGCGCATCGGTGCTGTGCCAGTTGTCAAAGCCGATGTGAAACCCGTCCAGGTAGGGCTTGCGACCGGCGGCAATGTTGGCGACAAACTGCTGTGGTGTGAGACCGGCTTTTTCGGCGGCAATCATGATCGGTGCGCCGTGGGTGTCGTCGGCACAGACGAAATCGACCGCATTGTCCAGCATGCGCTGGTGCCGCACCCAGATGTCGGCCTGGATGTACTCCATGATGTGGCCAATGTGGAAATTGCCATTGGCGTAGGGCAGGGCGGTGGTGACGAAGAGTTGGCGGGGCATGGAATGGGCTTTCAGGACAAGAGAGCGATTTTAATCAGGGCAGGCGCAACGGGTCACTGCGGCGGTCCGGCTCGGTTGGCAGCCCTGCCGGCGCCGCCCCGTGTGCTGCACCTGGGTCTGTCCAGTCGAAGAATTGGCAAATCTCGGCCCGTTGGCGCAGGGCATCGGCATAACCCAGCGCCATCAGTTCCCGGGTGTAGCCGGGCTCGAACAGCAGGTAGCTGGCCAGCGCTGCCCCCTTGATGTCGGCGGCATGGGACGACACGCCCACGCCACCCAGCAGCGCGCGCACCGCCCTGGGTAGCTCATCGATGTGGCGTGCTGCAATGTGGTCGAGCCGCTGGGACGGCGAAATCAGCAGCAGGTTCACCGGCCGCAGATGGCTGGCGCCGCGCAGCTCGGGCGGCACCAGGCTCAGGGTCTGGTTGACACGGAGAATGCGTTCGACATCGACGGCCAGGGCGTCGAGAAAGATGTTGGACAGCGCGTGACCGGCAATTTGCGCCAGCGTCGGATACTGTGCTTCGGCGACGGCGGCAGGCTGCGTCCTGGGCTCGTGCATCAGGCCGGCGCCAATCACGCAAATGCGCTCGGCGCCGAGATGGATGGCGGGCGCCACCGGTGCCGTCTGGCGCATTGAACCATCACCAAAAAAGGCGGTCTGCCCTTCAATGGGCAGCGCCATCGCTGGAAAGATGAACGGGATCGCGCTTGATGCCAGCAGGTGCTGGTGGGTGATTTTGTCGCGCAGGCCGCGGCGGTGCGAGCGCACCCAGGGCACGAGCTGGCGGTCACCCTGGAAGAATGTGATGTGTTCGCCGGTGCTGTAGCTCGACGCTGTGACCGCCAGCGCCCGCAGGTGGCCTTTGCGGATCAACCAGGGCAGGCGCTCCAGCGGCACCCATTGCTTGAGCAGTTCGGCCAGCGGCGTGTTGTCGAGCAGGGACTTGGGCTTGAGCCGGCGCCACTTGGCAATCAGCCAGCCCATGGACAGCAGCGTCATCCAGCTGGCGCCGCTGCGCAGCATGCTGACCGAGTCGACGCGGTACACATCCTGGGCACGAAAATCGCGCCAGATGGCCACCAGCTTGCGCACGGTGTCATCAAAATCATCACAACCGCAGGCCAGTGCTGAGGCATTGAGCGCGCCGGACGAGGTGCCGCCGATGATGGGGAACGGGTTGCCATCGTTCATGGCGCCGCAGTCACGCCGCAGGTCCGCGATGGCTTCGAGCACGCCCACCTGGTAGGCCGCGCGGGCGCCGCCGCCGGTGAGCATCAGGGCGGTGGTGGCAGGGGGGTCAAGGGGAGATTCCGAGGGAGCGAAGGGGTCATGGGACATGGGCTGATTATCCGCAGGGGTCAAGGCCGACGTGTCAACCCCGGCCTAGGGGGAACCCGGGGGTGGGTAAACCCCGATTTGCCGAGTTCAATAAGGTCAAGCTTATCTTCGCTAGACTAGAGCCTCACTAGGAGAACCAAATGGCAGTAG
>JBASJO010000132.1:0-3898 GCA_049655365.1 Rhodoferax sp.
CTTGTTCGGCTTTTTTCTTGCGTTCGGCCAACGCCTTGTCCAGTGCTGTGGCCTGGGGCGCGCTGGCCGCCGGTTGGGTTGGCGTTGCCGGTCGGACGTTGGCCGCGTCAACGCCCTCGTTAGGAGCAGCCTCCTGGGTCGGATTCAATCTGGTGGGGCCGGGGCGTTTGAAAATGCGCTTTTCCGGCACGCTGGTGGACGGGGCCCGGTCGCTGAAAATGGGCCGGCCTTCCTCGTCTGTCCAGGCCCATTGCGCCATGGCACTGCATGAAAGCAAACTGAAAATGACTAAAAACAGACGTTGGCTTTGTTTCATAAGGCACGAGTTTATGCCAGTCAGCATGCCTATCGCCAGATACAATCGACGATTTGGAGCTATAAATATGCGCCTGATCGGTAAAGCGCTCACCTTTGACGATGTCTTATTGGTGCCAGCGTATTCCCAAGTCCTGCCCAAGGACACCTCCCTCGCCACCCGTTTCACCCGTAACATTGCACTCAATCTGCCCCTGGTCTCAGCGGCCATGGACACGGTCACGGAGTCCCGCCTGGCCATTGCCATTGCGCAAGAGGGCGGCATTGGCATCGTGCACAAAAACATGACGCCTCAACAGCAAGCTGCCAAGGTGGCCAAGGTGAAGCGCTATGAATCGGGCGTGTTGCGTGACCCGGTGGTCATCACGCCGCAGCACACCGTGCGTCAGGTGATGGAGTTGTCCAACCAACTGGGCGTGTCGGGCTTTCCGGTCTGTGATGGTGGCAAGGTGGTGGGCTTGGTGACCGGGCGCGATTTGCGCTTCGAGACCCGGCTGGACCTGCCTGTCAGTCACATCATGACGCAGCGCGACAAGCTGGTCACTGTGCCCGACGGCACCACCATCACCCAGGCCAAAGTGTTGTTGAATCAATACAAGATCGAACGCCTGCTGGTGGTCAACGACGCTTTTGAGCTCAAAGGCCTGATCACGGTGAAAGACATCACCAAACAAACCAGTTTTCCCAACGCCGCACGTGATGCCCAGGGCAAGTTGCGCGTGGGTGCCGCAGTGGGTGTAGGCGAGGGCACCGAAGAGCGCGTCGAGTTGCTGGCCCGTGCCGGTGTTGACGCCATTGTGGTGGACACCGCGCATGGTCACAGCAAAGGCGTGCTGGACCGGGTGCGCTGGGTCAAGCAGAACTTCCCGAACGTCGAAGTCATTGGCGGCAACATCGCCACCGGCTCTGCGGCACTGGCGCTGGTGGAAGCCGGGGCCGATGCCGTAAAAGTGGGGATCGGCCCGGGCTCCATTTGCACCACCCGTATCGTCGCGGGCGTCGGTGTGCCGCAAATCATGGCCATCGACAGTGTGGCCACCGCCCTCAAGGGCACCGGAGTTCCCCTCATTGCCGACGGCGGCATCCGCTTCAGCGGTGACATTTCCAAAGCCATCGCCGCAGGTGCCAGCACGGTGATGATGGGCGGCATGTTTGCCGGCACTGAAGAAGCCCCGGGCGAGGTCATTTTGTTCCAGGGCCGCAGCTACAAAAGCTACCGCGGCATGGGCAGCATCGGTGCCATGCAACAGGGCAGTGCGGACCGCTATTTCCAGGAGTCCAGCACCGGCAACCCAAATGCTGACAAGCTGGTACCTGAAGGCATTGAAGGCCGCGTGCCCTATAAGGGCTCGATGGTAGCCATCATTTACCAAATGGCCGGGGGTTTGCGCGCCAGCATGGGCTATTGCGGCTGCGCCACCATTGAAGAAATGCAGGAAAAGGCGGAGTTTGTCGAAATCACAACCGCCGGTATCCGTGAAAGCCATGTGCACGACGTGCAGATCACCAAAGAAGCCCCAAACTACAGAGCTGAATAAGGATCTTCATGCATCAAAAAATCCTCATTCTTGACTTTGGCTCCCAGGTCACCCAACTCATTGCCCGGCGCATCCGCGAAGCGCATGTCTTTTGCGAAGTGCATCCTTGTGATGTGAGCGACGACTGGATTCGCGCCTATGCCCGCGATGGCATGCTCAAAGGCATCATCCTCTCGGGCAGCCATGCCAGCGTGTACGAAGACAGCACCGACAAGGCGCCCCAGGCCGTGTTCGAACTGGGTGTTCCGGTGCTGGGTATTTGCTACGGTATGCAAACCATGGCGCACCAGCTGGGCGGCCTCGTCACCAGCGGCCACCAGCGTGAATTTGGCTCGGCCAATGTGCGCGCGCACGGCCATACCGCCTTGCTCAACGGCATCCAGGACTTCACCACACCCGAGGGCCACGGCATGCTCGACGTGTGGATGAGCCACGGCGACAAGGTTACCGAGCTGCCGCCCGGCTTCAAGCTCATGGCCAGCACCGACAGCTGCCCGATTGCCGGCATGGCTGATGAAGCGCGCCGCTTTTACGCGGTGCAGTTTCACCCGGAAGTCACCCACACCAAGCGCGGCGCAGCCATTCTGGAACGCTTTGTGCTCGACATCTGCGCCACGCGGGCCGACTGGATCATGGGCGACTACATCAGCGAGGCGGTGGCTGCCATTCGTGCCCAGGTGGGTGACGAAGAAGTCATTTTGGGATTGTCAGGCGGTGTTGATTCATCGGTAGCCGCAGCGTTGATTCACCGTGCCATTGGCGACCAGCTCACCTGCGTCTTTGTGGACCACGGCCTGCTGCGCCTCCATGAAGGCGACATGGTGATGGACATGTTTGTTGGCAAGCTGCACGCCAAGGTGATTCGCGTCGACGCCGTCGACCAGTTCTTGGGGCACCTGGCGGGCGTCAGCGAGCCAGAAGCCAAGCGCAAGATCATTGGCCGCGAATTTGTTGAAGTCTTCAAAGCGCAGGCGGCAGCACTCACGGCATCCGACGTCGCCAAGAAAGGCGCCAAGTGGCTGGCTCAAGGCACCATTTACCCGGATGTGATCGAGTCCGGCGGTGCCAAAAACAAAAAAGCGGTGGTCATCAAGAGTCACCACAACGTGGGTGGCCTGCCCGAGCAATTGGGCCTGAAACTGCTGGAGCCCCTGCGTGAACTGTTCAAGGACGAGGTCCGCGAACTCGGCGTGGCACTGGGTTTGCCCTACCACATGGTGTATCGCCATCCGTTCCCGGGACCCGGCCTGGGCGTGCGGATTTTGGGTGAAGTCAAAAAGGAATACGCCGACTTGCTGCGCCGCGCCGACGCCATCTTTATTGAAGAACTCAACAACTTCATCGACGAGGCCACTGGCAAGAGCTGGTACGAGTTGACCAGCCAGGCCTTCACCGTGTTTTTGCCGGTCAAGAGCGTGGGCGTCATGGGCGACGGTCGCACTTACGATTATGTGGTGGCCCTGCGTGCGGTGCAAACCAGCGACTTCATGACCGCCGACTGGGCAGAGTTGCCCTACGCGCTGTTGAAGAAAGTGTCGAGCCGCATCATCAATGAAGTCCGCGGCATCAACCGGGTGACGTACGACGTGAGCAGCAAACCCCCCGCCACCATCGAGTGGGAATAACGGCATCGTCAATGACAGACGAGCAAGCCATGCAGCTGGCACTGGAGCAGGCGGCGCTCGCGGCAGCGGCGGGCGAGGTTCCCGTGGGCGCGGTCGTGCTCCGCAACGGTGTCGTCATCGCGTTTGGCCACAACGCCCCCATTGCCAGCCATGACCCGAGTGCGCACGCCGAGATGCAGGCGCTGCGCGCCGCAGCGCAGGTGCTGGGTAACTACCGCTTGCCCGAGTGTGAACTGTTTGTCACCCTGGAGCCCTGCGTCATGTGCGCCGGCGCCATGTTGCATGCACGGCTCAAACGCGTGGTTTTTGGCGCCTCCGACCCCAAGACCGGGGCCGCCGGATCGGTCATCAACTTATTCGAACAGAGCCAGCTCAACCACCAGACGCAGGTGCAGGGTGGGGTGCTGACGCAGGAATGCG
>JBASJO010000133.1:0-6314 GCA_049655365.1 Rhodoferax sp.
TGCAGCTTGGCATGGATGCGCCGCGTGGTACGCCAGACCGCCCACAGCACCACCGGCACCAGGGCACCGGCGGCCATTTCGGGGTTGATCGGCAGGCCGGCAGCCTTGAGCGCCTTGCCGCCGTACAGCAGCAGGCTGATCACGTAATACGAGATGGCGGCAATCGACAGGCCTTCCACCGTGCTTTGCAGGCGCAGTTGCAGTTCCTGGCCTCGGGTGAGCTTTTCCAGCAACTGCTGGTTTTGCACCTCGGTGGCAATGTCCACGCGGGTGCGCAGCAAATCGCTGGCGCGCGCCACCCGCTCCGACAGCGAGGTCAGCCTTTGCCCCGTGGCCGCCACCGTGGCCATGGCCGGCGACAAGCGGCGCTGCATGAATTCGCCAAGGGTCTGGGTGCCGGGGATGGCTTTTTCGCGCAGTTCCCTGATGCGCTGATTGACCAGCGCGTAATAGGCCTGGGTGGCCGCAAAACGGTAACTGTTGGCCGCAGTGGCACGCTCCACACCCGCAGCCAAGGACACCAGGGTGTCGAGCAACTCCTGGTCTGAGGCCGACTTGTTTTCAAGCTGGGCCGTGATACGCACCAACTCGCCTTCTGCCTGTGCCAACATCGGCCCGAGCGCCTTGACCACAGGCAGTCCGCGCAGCGCCATGAGACGGTAGGTTTCAAGCTCGAGCAGGCGTGCGGCAATGCGCCCGGCGCGGGTCTGGCTGGTGCCCTCGGGCGCGATGACCAACATGCGCTCAAAACCATCAGGCTGCAGGCGAAACTGCGTCAACGCCCACGAGTGGCCCATCGGGTGTTCGTAGCCGTGCCGGTTGGCGGACTCGGCGCCCTGTCCGCCCAAGCTGGCGGCGTTGCTGCCGAGCAAGGAAGCCACCACCGTGCGCCCTCCTAACCATTTCACCGCTTGCGCCATCAAGGCGGTAGCGTCATCCAGCGGCGCATGGAGCATGGCCAGTTGCACTGCGGCCACGGTTCGGCCAGGAATCTGCGCCAGCCACTGCGACGACACCGCCAAGTTGTGCAACAGATCGGGCTCGCACGCGCCCAGCAAGGCTTCGGCGGGCAGAGGCTGGACGATGGAGTAACGGGTAAATTCGCTATGGCGCTCCCACTTGATGGTGAAGCCGTCCAGCCGCAAACGCAAAAAATTGTCCTGCAAACGCTCGGGGGATAGCTCGGCCTGGCCGGGCAAGCGGTTCAGGTGGGCGCACTCGGCTTCGCGGCTCACGCCTTCGTTGAGCACGGCCACATAAACAATCAGCGCCGGCAAGCGGATGCGCGCGGAGGGCCGGGCGTGCACTTCGTTGTGCAGCGCCGTGCGCTGCGGGTCGTCCGGCGGCAGGCAGTGCAGCACAGAGTGCACGGAATCAGTGGGGGTGGAGATTTGCATGCCGACTATTTTGCCTAGGTTTCAACTGCCAACACGTCACAGGCTGCTGACAAACGCCGCCAGGTCCGGGCGCAGACGTGCGGGCTTGCCCTTGGCCACGGTGCCAATGTTGATGCAGCACACGGCCTGCTCATGCACGTGCATGCCGAACAGCGCGCGCAGCCGTGGCGACGCCAGCGCCTGGCCACTGGTGAGCCCCGAGCCAAAGCCCATGGCATGCGCTGCCAACAACACGTTTTGAATGGCGCAACCCAGCGACACCAGGCGCTCGGCATCACTGATGGCCAACTCGCCAGATTCCTGCCGCTGGGCGTCCCGCTCCGGCGTGCTGCCGACCAGCCTGGCGATGGCCAACATCAGAAATGGCGCGCGATGCGCCTTGTCACGCGCGTTGTCGATTTGCTCAGGCGTGGCAGCGGGGTCGCGGTCTTGCAACGCCAAACCAAAGACCTCGGCCAGCAGCTCCCGCTTATCCGAGGGCACCAGCACAAAACGCCAGGGCAGCAGTTGCCCATGGTCGGGGGCCGCCGCCGCTGTAGCAAGAATCTCCAGCAACTGTGACTCTGAAGGACCCGGGTCAACCAGACGGCGCGGTGCCACATGCTGGCGCGAGTGAATGAGGGCCTTGGCAAATTCTGAAAATTCAAAGCTGGCGGGTGAATCCATAAAGTAGTTCCTGTGTGCTCAGCCGCAAGTGTGCCCTATTCCGGGCCAGGGTCAAACTGGAACAAGCCACTTTTGCACTTCAGCCACCGTCGGGATGCGGCCACTGCTGACCAGCTTGTCATTGACGACCAGGCCCGGCGTGGACAGCAGGTCGTAGTGCATGATCTGTTTCATGTCGGAGACCTTGACGAATTCAGCCTGCACGTTGGCAGCCGCTGCCGCCTCCTTGGCGACCGCTTCGAGCTTTCTGCAGTTGGCACACCCGGGACCCAGAATTTTGATTTCCAACATGGCTCTCTCCTCCAAATAAAAATGAATCAGACCGACGCGTGCGCCACCTGGCGGCGCCCAAGCCACGCCATCGTGCCTGCCAGTACCGTCACGAAAACACCCAGGGCCATGGCCAACGGCAGCCAGCCCAGCCCATCCACCCACGCACCATAAAGCAAACCCGCGCCGACGCTGAACACCGCCACCAGGCCCACATAGGCCAGGGTCTGGGTCCAAGCAATCACCGCAGCCACCATCAGCATGCTTTGCAGACTGAGCTCGGGGTCGGCCATCAGGTAGGCCAGCAAGGGGCCGGGGTGCATGCCCAGGTCAAGGAACATGCGCGCCACCGGCACCTCGACCAGAGTCGGAAAGTACATGAAAACGCCAAAGCCCACGGCCACGGCGTTGGCCGGCACCGTGTTGCTGCCCGCCAGACTCTCGATCCATTCCGGGCGGATCACCTGGCGCACCATGCCCACAATGAAAACGCCCACCACCAGCAACACAAAAATCTGCTTCACAAAACGCCAGGCTTCCCACAGCCAGGCACGCCAGTCATCAGCGGCCAGCTGGTGCGCGAAATACCACACTGCCCACAGCGCCAGGGCCACACCAAAAACACGCCCGGTGAAAGCGAGTTCAAGCGTGCCTGGGCCTGGTGTCAGGCGCATGGCCGCCACCGCCAGGGTGGTGGCCGTGAGCCCCAGCGCCAGCCAGGTCCAGTGGGTGGCACCTTCGACAATGTTCTCCAGACCCTTCCAGGCGGTGGCGGCAATCAGCAGCAACAAGGCAATCAGCACCGAGCCCTGAAAACTCACGCCCTCCTCGCCTTTGGCGACGTCAAACGGCACCCAGGAAAACAGCGTGTCCTGCCACGCTTGCGCCCACGACAAGGGCAACTCAAGGCTGAACACCGTGGCCGTCAGCGGCCACAACTTCAAGGTACCGGCAATCAACAGCCCCACCAGGGACAGGAGCAGCCCCAGCGCGGCAGGCGCCATGCTGGCCTTTTCTGCAAACAGGTCGTCAGTGGCGGCGTCGTGACTGGCATCGTCGCGCCAGAAAATCATCGCCATCAGCATGCCGATGCCAATGCCAAACAACAGGCACAGCACCAAGCGTGCGATGGCAAACTGCGGCCCCAGGATGCTGCCGGTGTAAGCCAGCGCCATGATGTTGCCCGCCGGTGCAAAAAACAAAAAGGTGATGGCCGGGCCAATGCCCGCGCCCTTGCGGTAAATGCCGGCAAACAGCGGCACGATGGTGCACGAGCAAACGGCAATCAGCGAACCCGCCGCAGCGGCGGCCGGGTAAGACACGTAAGCCGGGGTGTTGCGGCCGAGCCAGCGCGTGATGCTGGCCTTAGGGATCAACGCCGCCATGGCACCGGCAATGAAAAAGGCGGGCAGCAGGCACAGCAGCACGTGCGCCGCCAAGTAGGCCGCCAAGCTACCGGCGCCGCCGTTGATCAATTCAAGAACTAATTCCATACAGAACTATCTTTCCAGATGTGCCTGATAATTTTGGACATGGGTACATTGCTGGTATTGATCAAATCGAGGTCAACGCCATTTTTTCTATCAAAAACTGTTATCCAGAATCAAACGCATTTTTAGTGACACCTTCATGAACTGCCTCACCACCGCCTGGACCCTGCACGCCGCTGAGCTGCGCGGCTGGCTGCGTCACCGCGTGAATAATCCGGCGCTGGCCGACGACCTGCTGCAGGATCTTTTTTTGAAAGCCTTGCGCCAGGGCGAGCGGTTTTGTGACCTGCACAACGCGCGCGCCTGGCTCTTTGAAGTCGCGCGCAACCTGCTGGCCGACCACTTGCGGGTGTCGCACCACATGGTGGCGCTTCCCGATGACTTGACGGCTCAAACGGACGATACCGACACCGTCGATACCCTGATCGCCTGCCTGCCGCGGGTGCTTTCTGAACTAAGCCCCGAGGACCGCGAAGCCATCACCCTGTGCGACCTGCAGGGCATGGCCCAAGCTGACTTTGCCAACGCCAACGCCATGGGCCTGAGCCTGAGCGCCGCCAAGTCACGCGTGCAGCGCGCCCGCGTGCGGCTGCGCGCGCACATGAGCCAGGCCTGCCAGGTACAAATGGACGAGGGTGGGCGCGTGAGCGACTTTGTGCCGCGCCATTAAGGCCACCACCGCACAAGCCGCAACACGCTGCCACCACGCTGCGGTGAAAATAAACCAAACGCCTGCGTCTTTTTGCGCGGTCTGCCGTCTCCGCTGGCATGAACTCCTTGACCGTCCCCCGCAAATCCTGGCCCGTGCGCCAACCCGTTCTGTTTCTGATACTGGCCGCTTTGGCCTGGCTGGCGCTTTACAACACGCTCGTTCCCGCCTCTGAAGCGCTGGTGGCGATGCTGCCGGTGGCGCGCGACAGCCATCTGGGCGGTGCCTTGCAGTTTTTCTTTTACGACACACCCAAGGTGCTGGTGCTGCTGACCGCGGTGGTGTTTGTCATGGGCATGGTCAACAGCTATTTCACGCCGGAACGCACGCGTGCCCTGCTGGCCGGGCGCAGCGAGGGCGCAGCCAATGTGATGGCGGCGAGCCTGGGCATCGTGACGCCGTTTTGCTCCTGCTCGGCAGTACCGCTGTTCATCGGTTTTGTGCAGGCCGGTGTGCCACTGGGGGTGACGTTTTCGTTCCTGATCTCGGCACCCATGGTCAACGAGGTGGCGCTGACACTGCTGTTTGGCATGTTCGGCTGGAAAGTCGCGCTGCTTTACCTGGGCCTGGGTTTGACCGTGGCCATCGTGGCCGGCTGGATCATCGGCCGCCTGAAGATGGAAGCCTATCTGGAAGACTGGGTGCGAGACATGCCGAAAATGTCGGCCGACTTCGAGGCCACCGGCATGACATTGGGTGAGCGCATCGACGGCGGCTTTGCTGCGGTCAAGGAAATTGTCGGCAAGGTCTGGCCCTACATCTTGATCGGTATTGCGCTGGGGGCGCTGATCCACGGCTATGTGCCCGAAGACTTCATGGCCAGCTTCATGGGCAAGGAGGCCTGGTGGAGCGTGCCGCTGGCCGTGATCATGGGCGTGCCGATGTACACCAATGCCGCCGGCGTGATCCCGATCGTGCAGGCCCTGCTGGCCAAGGGCGCCGCCTTGGGCACGGTGCTGGCCTTCATGATGAGCGTGATTGCGCTGTCGCTGCCCGAAATGATCATCTTGCGCAAGGTGCTCAAGGTGCGGCTGATCGCCACTTTTGTCGCGGTTGTCTCGGCGGGCATCCTGCTGGTCGGCTTTGTCTTCAACGCCGTGCTGTAAAGCAGGCAGTTTCAATTTCAACTTCAACTTCAAGGAAAACACCATGGACATCAAAGTACTCGGCACCGGTTGTACCAACTGCAAGACCACGATTGCGCTGATCGACCAGATGGCCCAGGCCAAAGGCGTGGCCGTCACGCTGACCAAGGTCGAGGAGCTGCGCGACATCATGGGCTATGGTGTCATGAGCACGCCCGGCGTGGTCATCGACGGCAAAGTGGTGCATGCCGGGGGCGTGCCCAGCCGTGACAAGATCGCGCAATGGCTTTCCGCCTGAGCCGTGCGTATTTCAAACAGCAAACCAGCGCCTTGGTGGCGTGCGTTCGCCGCTGTTATGCTGCTGACCGGCCTGTGGGGGTGACACAAGGGCTGACGGTGTAAATCGCACCAAGGAAAAACATGAGTCAAGAACACGAGCACAACCACAACAGTCATGGTCACAGCCATGCACCGGCCAATTTCAACCGCGCTTTTGCCATCGGCATCGCGCTCAACATCATTTTTGTGGCCATTGAGGCGTTTTACGGCTGGCGCATCAACTCGCTGGCGCTGCTGGCCGACGCCGGGCACAACCTGAGCGACGTGGCCGGCCTGGTGCTGGCCTGGGGCGGGGCGCTGGCCGGCAAGCTGCGGCCCAATGCCCGCCACACCTATGGCTGGCAGCGGGCATCCATTC
>JBASJO010000134.1:0-14623 GCA_049655365.1 Rhodoferax sp.
GGCTTTTTTGAAAGGCGTGGCCGATCGTGGCAAGGCGCAGTTGGGTGACAAGACCCTGCTGGACGTGCTGAGCCCGATTGCCATGTCCCTCGAAGCCTCCAGCGCCAGCGGCACTGAGCTGCACACCGCCTTGCAACAGGCTGTACAGGCGGCACGTGACGGCCTGGAGGCAACCAAGGCCATGGTGGCCCAGCACGGCAAGGCCGCCTGCTTTCAGGAGAAGACTGTGGGCCTCCAGGACGCAGGCGCCACAGTCGGCGTATTGATGATCGAAACCATGCACGCCTATGTCGTGCAATCCAAGAGTAATACGTGAATATTGCAATTGTCGGAACCGGCGTCATGGGTATCGGCGTGGTTTCCTTCCACCTGCGCACTATGGCCAAGGACTCCGAGCTGATTCGCAACTATTCAGAGTTCATCGGCGTGCCGGTGATGCTTTCAAACACGGTGCATGAACTCAACAAGGTAGCGCACCACATGGGCTGGGGTGAGGAAAATGCCTCCGCCATCTTCAAGGTGTTTGAGGTCATGGCCGGCATGGCGCCAGAGGCCGGTGCCGCCAAACTGCTGGTCTGAATTTCCAGCCTTGGCAATTGGTACAACCCTGTGAAAACCCATCTGCTTGGCATTGATGTTGGCACCTACAGCAGCAAGGCGGTTCTGACCGACCTGGCGGGCAAGGTACTGCATACGTCGGTGGTGCCGCATGGCCTGTCCATGCCGCACCCGGGCCATGTGGAGCAGGATGCCGACCAGATATGGTGGGCCGATGTCTGCCAGCTCAGTCGCCAACTGCTGGCCAAAACCGGCATGCGCGCAGAGCAGATTGCGGCCATGGCGGTGAGTGCCATAGGGCCTTGCCTGCTGCCTCTGGACGCCGCCATGCGGCCGCTGCGCCCGGCCATTCTGTATGGCGTGGACGTGCGGGCCAGCGCAGAGATTGACGCGCTGGAGCAGGAACTGGATGCGCAGGCGATCGCCGATTTCTCGCTGATGGGGCTGACCAGCCAGGCCATAGGTCCCAAGATCCGCTGGCTGCAAAAGAACGAACCGACGGTCTGGCAGGCCACAGCCAAGCTCACCTCGGCCACCGCGTATCTGGTGTACCGACTGACAGGCTTGCACCGCATGGACCGCCACAGCGCTAGCCATTTCATGCCGCTGTTCAATCCGCGCACAGGTCAATGGGATACGCGCTACGCGTCGGCCATTGCGCCGCTGGCTTGGCTGCCTGAACTGGGCTGGGCCGAAGAGCTGGCCGGCCACCTGCACGCCGATGCGGCAGCGGCCACCGGTTTGGCCCAGGGCACACCAGTCGCTTTTGGCACCATCGATGCGCTGAGTGAGGCCATCAGCGTGGGCGTGGTCAAGCCCGGTGATCTGATGCTGATGTACGGCAGCACCACCTTCTTTGTGCTGGTGCAGGACCAGCCCACGCCCGACACCCGGGTATGGACCGTCTCCGGCGCCCGTGCCGGCCAGTTCAACCTGGCGGCCGGCATGAGCACCACCGGCAGCCTGACGCGCTGGTTCAAGGATGAATTTGCGCGCGAGCTGGACGCCGACACGGCCTACGCCAGCCTGTTTGAGTCAGCCGCCGAGGTGTGTGCTGGCAGTGAAGGCCTGCTGGTGCTGCCCTACTTCAGCGGCGAACGCACACCCATCAATGACACACAAGCCAGCGGTGTGATCGCCGGGCTCAACCTCTCACACACGCGCGCGCAGATGTTCCGTGCCGTGCTGGAAGGCGTGGGCTTTGGCGTGCGCCATAACCTGGAAACCTTTGCCAACATCGGTGCCGACGTGCGGCGCATCGTGGCCGTGGGTGGCGGCGCGCAAACCCAGACCTGGCTGCAGATCGTTTCGGACATCACCGGCGTCACGCAGATGCTTCCGGAAGTCACCGTGGGCGCCGCCTATGGCGATGCCTTTCTGGCGGGGCGCGCGGCCGGTCTTTTGCAGCCACAGGATATCCATGACTGGGTTCGGGTGGAGAGGGAAATTGCGCCGCAGCCGCAGAACCGCGCCATCTACGATGCCCTGTATGCCGAGTACCTGCGCCTGTACCAGGGCAGCAAAGATGTGATGCACCGCCTGAAAACCATCACCGCAGGACGTCCATGATGATCCACAAGCCGAGGCAGGAAATTACATGCTGAAAAATATCGACCCTGTCCTGAGCCCAGATTTGCTGCAGGTCTTGCGTGCCATGGGTCATGGCGACGACATTTGCCTGGTCGATGCCAACTTTCCGGCAGAATCGGTCGCCGGGTTGCATCCGCTCATCCGTTTGGATGGTGTGTCCATGAACCAGGTGGCCAACGCGGTATTTTCGGTACTGCCCCTGGACAGCTTTGTGGACCAGCCCATGGTGCGCATGGAGATGGTAGGGCAGCCGCAGCAACTGCCAGAAGTTCAGGTGGAAGTGCTGGCACTGGCACGCCTCCACTATGAGGCCGGGCTCACCATGGGCTCGCTGGAACGCTTTGCCTTCTACGAAGCAGCGCGCCAGGCTTTTGTGATTGTGGCTACAGGTGAAAGACGGCCCTATGGCTGCTTCCTGATCAAAAAAGGTGTCCTTTTCGGTTGATTGTCAAATGACTCCAGAAATAATTTTGTTTCTGAAATTAGTGGCTGCGCTGGCCGAAATGTATTGACGAGTAGTCAATTTGTGCTTATCAATTGAATACTCATCTCAGGGCGAGAAGAGTCATCCGCAGGTGTGATCTAGACGAGCGTTGAAGCTGCACTGCCGTATATACGCTACAACATTTTTTCAGCTGGCCCATATAAATGTGCAACCCGCATATCGGAGCGAAGCGTCTCAGGCCTGTACGGTTTTCGTGTTGCATATTGCGTTACAGCGTCCAGCGCGAACCGCTCTTCGACACTCGAATGCCAAGTCGCCTCAAGAGTCTCCACGCGTGGCTTTTCCTTCCAAGTGAGCCGCCACCGGTTAGGAACCCATTTGGGCCATTGCTGCTTGGCACTTTCCACCTCGGAATGCTGCATGCCTCCGGGGTTTGGAAATAAATGCAAGCCAACGTTGTTACAGAGCAAGGGGTGCGGCATCTTGGCTGCTTCCCCCATCATCCATTCCAGTGAGATGTCTGACAGACGGGACTCGTCTTCCGCATAGCTGCCGCCAATGTCGGCATGGTTTCCGGCAAACCATAGCTGCTGAAGCCACTCGGGCTCGCCAGCAGGCCGTGCCTCCTGTGCCCCCTTGAAGCCCCACGGTACCCTAGCGAAATCGCTACGGGTTTCATCAATGGCCAGGGCGTGCCGCGCGGCGCGCACTCGACGACTCAAGTTTTTATCGTAAAAGCCTGACCTCCAGCCTGCCAAATGCCATTGGGTCTGCCCCTGCTCCGGGAAGTCCTTAATAGATTTATAGCTGGAGAGAGCTGTCCTGGCAAGCGCCCAGAGGCTAAAAACGCAAGCAAGTAGAAAAAACGTTACCCAGAAACTAAAACCGAACATCAGCTGACCAATGGCGGCGAGCGCCACACACGGCAGGGCAACCACGCCGCCCAAGAGCAAGAATTCCAGGCCACGTCGCAGCCCCTTTGCGCCCAATGAGGCCACCGTATCAAATACGCCGATGAAATAGGGAACGGCATTGGCTTGTCCATCCGTATCCGAGCCATACTTTATGCGAAAGCGACTCGCCTTTTCTATACGCTCGGGTTCAAATTTCTCCCGATCACGACCTGCACCGTGCTCATAAACATCAGATACCGCCTGCTCAGCAATCTCGCGCAGGGCGCGACCGTAACGCGGTAAAAGCGAGCCGCCTGGGCCCGTTGTGGGAATGCCGCATAGGTTGAGTACGCCGCCCACGCAACGTGCCGTATAGGCGCCGCGGCTGAAGCCGAACAGAAAAATTCGGTCGCCAGGCTCGTAATGTTTCAAGATAGCTTCGTAGCAATCGGTGATATTCGTGCTGATTCCCCGACCTGTTGCAGAGCTTGCTACCTTCCTCAGCCACCGCACCGCGCGTAACGGAACACTGCCTTCGTCAGCTTCAGTTCCCAGGCCTGCGTCGTAAAAAGCCACTTGATGGGATGGATCGATTGGACTGTCAGGTCCGGGACGGCAGACCCGGTACAGCTTGTAGACGTTACTCAGCGCTTGGTCAGGCTTTACCCCCCCCGCTTGACCCGTGCCGTCAGAAAAGATCAATATATTTTTTGCCATGGCTACTTCTTGCAGATGGTGGGTAAATCGAGCGTGGGCTCACACGCCAAGGCAGTTTGACTCTTCCAATGATGGCGTTCCATCAATGCCGTGCATCCAGCGTCCTCCAGAACTGCTTGTCCTGCACTTGCACGGCATATCAATACCGAAGAATCGGATCCGACCCGTTGCACGTGCAGCTCGAAGCTCGCAAATGAGGCCAACAGGCTTGGGTCATGAGAAGTTGCGAGCCGAAGCATTTCCGTGTCGGACAGGCCAGTCGGCGGATCGTCGTATCGGACAGAGGCGTCAACGGCAGCGGCGAGTTTTGTCAATGCCGAAGCCAGGGAATTCATTTCGCGCTCAGGGGTGGGTGTCGCGCAACCCGTAGCCAGGATGACAAGTACTGTGAAGACAAAAAAACGGCTTGACTTTGTCATTTCACTGCCTCCCAGAAGATATATTGCGCCGTGACCACACTGCGACCTGTATCAAGGTTCCAGTCTTCAAGGGTGTCCAAAAATTGCGACTTGCCGGTTTCCAGCGCCTCATCTAGGCCCTTCCAGACCTGCAAAACATTTCCTCTGGCCCTATCAAACAGCGGGAGATAGTCCATGTGGCCTTCGGGTGTGAGCAGTTCAAGAATGTAGCTGTCATCGACTTGGTCGGACATTGGATAGTTGATATTCATATCGGCCGCGACGTGTCGCGCAAAAGGGAACATATGGCTTGCGCAACCCAGCGTTCCCAGTACGCGCTTGAAACCCGCGTGCCAGGTATCGGGTTCGGGCAGGGAGTGCGAATACATCGCAGGGTAGGCAGCGCACAGCATCGGCATCCATGTCGCAGCGACAGCCTCGTCGATGCAGCCAACATCAGCAAAAGAGTGGCACGTCGCGATGCCTGACTCCAAATGTTCAGTCATGGCGGTCTCGCCGACATTCATTACACGTGGGAAAATGAAAGCATCCTGGTGCATCTCACACCGGCGGTGATCGTCCTTGTTCTGGCTGTATTTGCCAACCCGAAGCTCTACCACTGGGTGAATCGTCATATCGGTAGCCATGTGCGCAGCCACGCCCATCAGCCAAGCGGTCGCTCTTCCTTGGAGGTGGGGTGGCAGTCCCCGCAAGGTTGCTACTCCGGCCTTCAATAGTGCCGCAGTGTTGGTGTAGTGCATATGGTCCGCCCATGAGGATTGACCAGACTTCAACGCAAGATAGGGGTAGTCAGGGCTTACCGCGCCGAGTTCGAGATACTTCAGATTTCGAGCCAGGTCGCGCGAGGTCTTTTTTCGAAGACCAACGGTGTCGGTCCACTTCTGTGCGGCATTGACGACTGCGATGTGGGCATAAGCTCCAGACATAATAACTTCTTAGCTGCTGAGCGATTGTTTTAATATTTGTGCGAGGATGTCGCTCAAGAGAAGGTGATTGCCTGGGACATACATGGCCTATGCTCGCCTGTTAGTACCGCAAGCCATGCATCGGTAATGTGGACTGTATCTCCCTGGAGAGATAAAACGCGTGGGCATCCCACAATTGTGACAAAGCTCGCCGACCCCTCGCATCGCTTGCGAAATTCTCCAGATGCTCCACCCCAGGGTTCCCACAGCGGCACCCAATAGCCCGACGGAACCCCAATGAAACAGCGCTTCAAGTGACGCCAGCATCGGCTGACTTCCCAGGCGATCCTCTGCGGACGTTGCTATCAACGCCAGAATTAACAAAATCATGGGCGTGAAAAAAAGATTGAACGCCAACCGAATGCTGCTGAAGCTCATGTTTCACCCCTTCGGGGGAAAGGGGTCGTTCCCGTAACTGTCTTTGGCTCGAATGCGGCCATCTGGTCTATGGATGACTGTTTCAGAGCCCTGTTTCCTTGCGATATCACGTGCCGATTCAGACGCTTGTTTTTGCGTGTCGTGGACCGAAGTAGCGCGCTTGTTGCCGGCACCTTTGACGGCCCATCCGTCTTGATGCGGGACAACGTGTTGATTTTTCCCTGCCATAAATAGCTCCTTGGTTGGTTGACGATTCGTAATATATAGTTAACGAAGACAAAAGTAAAGTAAATTTGTATGTGTTGTTAGATATATAATTTTCCGCTGTAGGGTCTACGACCCATTGACGGAGAAGTTCATGTCTATTGGAGCCAAGCTAACTGAGTTGCGGTTACGCCAAGGAGAGTCGCTTCAACAAGTCGCAGACACTGTTGGGATCTCAAAAACTCACGTCTGGGCGCTTGAACGAGGCACCTCCAAAAACCCATCACTGGATTTGCTGAAAAGGCTTGCAGAGCATTTCAAGGTGACAGTCGAGTACCTTGCAGAGACCAGCCAGAACCGCTCACTCGACGAGGAACAAGCTCATCAGTTTTTTCGTGATTTCAAGTCTCTGTCAGAGACTGAGCGGGCCGTCTTGATGCAAACTCTGGAGGTTTTCAAAAAGAAGAGGACCCCGGGAGATGCTGACACTTGATCTTATTGAATTGGCCGACTTGGTTCGACCAGAGCAACTTGTCGATGAGGTACTAAGGCAAAATCCAGATTTGCCTCTTCCCGTCCCAGTAGAACAGATTGCACGGCTTGCGGGCATTTCGAAAATTGAAGCCTTCGCCAGTAGCGGTTTTGAGGGGGCGCTCCTCACAAATCCAGAGAAATCGGAAGGCGCAATTTTCTTCAATGGCTTGGTGCCCAGAACACGTCAGCGCTTCACAATAGGCCATGAACTCGGCCACTTTTTGCTGCCTTGGCAAAGACAAAGTACGTTTCAATGCACTACCGATGACATTTCTTCCCGCGCCAACCGAGAGTGGGAAATCCAGGCTAATCGGTTTGCCGCAGATTTGCTTATGCCGAGTTCCTTGGTCAAAAAGCGGCTCCTGATTAACGGAGACCCAGAGTTGACGCATATCCAAGCGCTCTCAAGCGAGTTCGGTACGAGTTTTGAGATGACAGCGCGTCGATTGTCTGAGTTAAGCGATTACGCATGCGCCCTCGTGTTTTCAAAAGACAACATCGTCCGGTATACCGTCAAGAGTGAACACTTTGCTGAACAACTCTGTGTGTGGAAAGGTGTCGCGCTGCCGACCATAAGTCCGAGCAAATTGGTCGAATGCGACCCAGGTGAGTGGCACGAACTCGCCGCATACTGGTGGCTCAAGGAACGTCGTGGTGTAGATGCACCAGAGTCAGTTTATGAACAGACGCTTTGCCAAGATGATGGCTACAAAGTCACACTCATCACTTACGTTTGATGTGCCTTCAATTTCTCATTGTCGGCACACGCATCAGAGCATCGACCTTCCCGAATGCATCCTTCTGCCACTGGTCTGGCGTGCGGTCTCCAAATACCTGAGGGTCCTCAACGAAGTGCGCTGCTGCATGCCAAGCCCTTTACACCGGAGACATCCCCGTTGTCTTCGAGTATGACGATGCGGGTGAGCCGTGCCTACCTGTTTTCTTGAAGGGACGCATCTACGTTGACGTGTCAAACGCTGATCGATACGGCGCTGGGCGCCACATACTTGCCGTGCTCAATCAATGCTGCCTCGTTGTCGGGAGGCTTGGGTGCCTGCGCTGCGCTATTTACTGGGGCCGGTGCTGGGTCAGCGGCATTCGCGGTATGTTCAAAAATCAAACACGCACCAAGAACGGCCAGAAGTGATCGGGAGATATTCATTGCACAAATTCTTGAAAAAAACATTGATGACCTTCGTCCTTTATAGGTGGGAGCCCCCCATCTATCGGGAGAAGGAAGCCACATTGATGTTCAATGTGGCAGTATATGGAGAGAGGCGCTAGTGCTGACAGATACATTTGACGCAGCATGTTGATGCGGGCTTTCGGTGCGATCAGGTTGGCAGAAAAGGAAAGGAAAGCAATTCTTTCTAGTTCGAGGCAACCGGTTTCTTTCTTGGCAGCGTCAATTTCGTCTCCAGACCGCCCTCGGGGCGCTGCAGCAGTTCGAACGATCCGCCGAAGCGCTCGGCAATGGCGGCAACGATGGACAAGCCCAGTCCGCTGCCTCGACCTGATCCGCGCCGCCAGAAACGTTGCGTGGCCCGCACCAGCGCCTCATCGCTGAGTCCCGGCCCGCGATCGAACACGTGGAAACTGATCGTTTCCGGCGAGCAGCGTATCTCCAGCCTGACGCTGTTTTCTGCGGGGGAGTGACGTAAGGCGTTATCAAGCAGGTTACGCAGTGCGGTGACTGCCAGAGCTTGGGGCAGTGCCAGTTCGGCGCCGTTGCCATCGCTGTCCAGCACGATGCGCTCAGGCGCATCGGGTGCCGCATCGCGCATCGCGAGGCGGGCTACTTCGTTGGCATCTGCGACGCGCCCGTCATCCCAGGAAAAATCGCCTTCCACTTGTGACAGCGTCAGCAGTTGCGAGAGCGTGCGCTGAAGCCGCGCCACGCCCTCTTCAGCATAATCCATTGCCACTTCGGTGTCCTTGCCGCGGGTAATGCGCGCGACCTGAAGATGGGTTTTGATCGCGGTGAGCGGCGTGCGCAATTCATGCGCCGCATCGCTGGTGAAGCGCCGTTCGCGGCTGAGGGTCACGCTCATCCGCTCCAGCAGACGGTTCAGGGTATTGACCAGCGGCAGCAAGTCGCGCGACATCGGGACGTTTTGAATCGGGGTCAATGCATCCGCCGTCCGGCTGGCCAGTACCTGGCGCAGGCGTTCCAGCGGCAATAAGCCACTTCCAACGCCGAACCACAGCACCACCAGGCTGCCAATCAGGGCGACGACAAAGGGCACGACAGCTGCAACCATCACATTGCGCAGCAGTGTGTCGCGCTCGGTCAGACGATCAGCCGTGGTGACGCGCAAACCGTTTGTTTCCAGGGTGTAGCTGCGCCAGTGTTCACCCTTGATTTCGCGGTCGGAAAAACCGGGGACCGCCGTCGCTGTTGTCATTGCCTCGGGTGCAGCGCCTGGTGTGCGTGCGATCACCTCGCCGCGCAACGATACCTGGCACGCCAAACCTTTTGCCGCTGCCGGCATGCTCATGGTTGAGGCGCCCGCTGTTCCGGTGCGGCCATCCCACGCGGCCGGGTTCTGCGACATCAGTCCGGCCACCATATGTGCCGACATGGCGAGGCGCTGATCCAGGGTTCGGTGCATTTCCTTGTCCAGGCCGTGTTGCATCCAGATCGCTACCCCGCTCCATAGCAGAATCATCGATACGCCGATCATTAGCAACAAGCGCAGTCGAAGCGTCATGCGATCACCATGCTGAATCGGTAGCCCACTCCACGTACTGTTTCGATCACATCGGCCCCCAGCTTGCGCCGCAGATGATGGATATGCACATTGAGGGCATTGCTTTCGATCTCTTCACTGAAATCGTAAAGGCTGTCTTTCAGCTGATCGGGGCTCAGGATGCGTCCGCGCGCCTGCAGCAGGGCAGCCAGCAGCGCCAGCTCGCGTCGGGATAAAACGACGGCGCGTCCGTGCAGCGAGACTTCACCGCTTGCCGGATCAAGGCGCAATGGACCGTGCTCAATGACATCCACGCTGCGTCCGGCGGCGCGGCGCAGCAAGGCTTGCAGACGGGCCACCAGTTCGTTGAGATCGAAAGGCTTGAGAAGATAGTCGTCCGCACCGGCACGCAGCCCGGCAACGCGATCTTGCACGGCGTCGCGCGCGGTCAACACCAGCACCGGCAGCGCCATGCCACTCGCCCGCAAGCGTCGCAGCAGGCTCATGCCATCCTCGTCGGGCAGCCCGAGATCAAGTATCACCACGTCACAATGCACGGCTACCAGCGTCGCCTCGGCCTGCGCAGCGGTGCGCACGCCATCTACCGTCAGACCGTGCGCACGCAAACCGGCCAGGATGCCGTGGGCAATCAGTTCATCGTCTTCAATCAGTAAAACGCGCATAGTGGCTCTGTCAGTATCGGTTCAAGGAGGTGGATTCTCAACATCTGAATCCACCCGGGCCCGGGCTCTATGTCGGTCATCTGGAATGGTTGGGGTGGAGCCATCACGGAGTGATGGAGAGATAGCCTGATTTCTCAAAATCGATTATTGTGCCAATGCCAGACACGACAATTCGGCCATAGGGAAGAATGTCTTGAGGTGCGTAGCCTTTCAGCCGCATCGCGACGCCGCATTGGTACATCTTAACGCCGCCATTGATCATCTCATCAAGTATGGCTCGGTTGGGATTGCCCTTCGGATGAAGCTGTTTCACTTTTTGGTCGTAGGCGTCGTCGGTCAACAGAAACTGGGCTCCGTCACCTCTGAACACCATCACTATTTCATAGTCTTTGCCGGGCTTCATTCCAATGGCTGTATATTGATCATAGAGATTTTTCGCCGCCAATACTTGCTTGCTGATGCCGTTGGGAACGGTGTCAGCATGATTTACTTGGACAGCCACCTTAAGTTCCGACTGGTTGACGATTTGCAATGGCGGCTTGGTGTTTTCTGACAAACTGAAGGTGGTTTCTGCGAAAGCAGCAGATGACATGCCATTCAAGGACAGGACGAGAATTCCCGCGATGGCGATTGAGACGGTGCTGATTTTTTGAATCATAAATATCTTCCTTGCTTGGGGTTGATTCGTAAACTGTGATTCAAACAATTTTTTTGGCAAGTGGGGTGACACTGATCGACCGTGCCTGGTGACCGTGCACCGGCCGGCCGAGCGGGCCCCGACTGCAGGCGGATCAGCAGGTTGCTGGGCCACCAGGCAGCCTCAGCGTGGCCCCATGATTTTGTCCAGCATCTCTGCCGATGGCGCACCTTGCATCTTTTGCAGATTGCCGCTGCTGTCCTTGTAGAGGATGGTGGGCGTGGCCGAGGAGCCGAGTTGCTGCATCAATTTCTGGTTGGCGTCGAGCTGCGCGCGGACTGTTGCCGATACCTGGCCCAAGGGCTTGAGACCACCACTGGCATGCTGTTGTTCGTGCTGGGTCAGGGCGGCTTGCGGATCCTTGGCCGAGAGCAGGGCAGCCGCCTTGCCCGCGCTGGTGTTCGTGAGGATGGCCACGATGACGTGGCGTAATTGCACTTTGCCGGCATTGACCCAGGGGCGGGCATCATTCCAGAACTTGTTGCAGTAGGGGCAGTTCGGGTCGGTGAAAGTGTAGATGACACGCGGCGCATTCTTGCTGCCATCGGCAATCCAGGCGCTGCTCTCAAGCTGTTTCCATATTTTGCCGGTCATGGGTTGGCTAACCAGTCTGTCCAACGGCTCCCGGCTCAGGTTTGCCCCCTTGGCGTCGATCATCGAACCGACTATGGCCTGTTTGCCGTCGGCGGTCAGATAGATGGCCAGCGGCTGTTGCTCGATCATGCCGGCATAGCCGGTCAGCCCGCCTGGCGCATCAAACGTCCCGATCACCTCAATGCCCTGGGCTTCGAGTGCCTTGATCGGTGCCGGCCACTCTTTGGCCTGGGCAGCCAGGGCGATGCCGAGCAGGCTAAGCAAAACTGCAGATTGAATAGATGGTTTTTTGATCATTGGTGATTTACTCGCTTGGTTGAAAGGTCTGTGCGTGTGCGCAATCGGTTTAATTTACTGGCCAGCGAGGCGGCCGACAGCTCGCCCAGGTGGGTATCGACCAGTCGTCCGTTGGCGTCGTAGAAAAGAGTGGTTGGCAACGCCCCAGAGCCGACTTCGCGACCAAAACGGGCGCCGGGATCGAGCAGCACATTCGCGAGATCGAGTTGACCAGCGCTGAGGTAGCGCTGGGCCGTCGCCCCCTCCTCGCCCTGGTTGACAAAGACAAAGCGCACCCCGGTTTCCTGTTTTTGCGCGGCAGCGAGCACCGGCATTTCGCGCCGGCAGGGTGGGCACCAACTGGCCCACAAATTGACAACCATTGGCTTGCCAGCCGCCAGCGCAGCGAAGTCCACCGGCTCGCCAGCAAGTGTCGTCAGTGACACCTCGGGCAGCGCCGTATTGTTCATCATGCGTATGGCGCCAAACATCCCTCCCCAGGCAAGCGCCCCGGCCGCCAACCCCCATATCAGCGGTTTGCGTAGCGCCGCACGGCGCCAACCGCGCCAGATTGCCACCCCTGACGCCGCCAGCAACCCTGCCCAGGGGGTAAAGCCGCCGTCGCGGATATCGAGCATCGACCACGGCGTGCCGCGGTAAGTGTCGAACCAAGCGGCAACGAAGGCGATGCGTGCCACCAGCAGTGCTGCCCACAACATATCGACCAGGACATTGCCTATGCCTGTTTGCTGACCACGCCCGACCAAGCGGCCTATTCCCGCTGCAACAAGCAGAGCCACCAGCATTAGAAAAAGGGTGATCGGCAAGGGGATGGGGCCCAGATTCACGGTCAGCATGTTCAATCTCTTTGCTTTGCTCGCGCCAGGCGGGCGAGAAAATCATCGGCACTGAGTTCACCGATGATGCGCTCGGCCCGGCGCTCTTTGCCATCGGGGCCGATCAGCAGCATGGTGGGTGGTCCAAGAATCTGGTGGGTGCGCATCAGTGCCCGGTCATCCGCATTATTTGCGGTGACATCAGGACGCAGCAACTGCATGTCGCCCAAGGCTTGCTGCACACGCGGATCAGCAAACACCTCGCGCTCGATCACGTCGCACGACACGCACCAGTCGGCGTAAAAATCCACCAGCGTCCACTGGCCGCGTTGCCCAGCCTCGGCGACCCGCGCTTCGAGCGCTGCTTGTGTCTTGACCGGTCCGAAGCGGGCCATGAAATCATTCCCAACAGCCGCCTGTGCTAGCGTGCTGGCGCTGGCTCCGAAGGTCAACGGCTGCAGCGGGTCATGGGCGCCCCCGGCAGCACCGATCACCATGGATCCGCCCCACAGTCCCAGCAGCAGTGCCAGATAGCGTGACGATAAACGCCCCCTGTCGGTACCAAGCTTCTTGACCAGTGCCAGCAAACTGAGTGCGATGGCCAGCAACCAGGCCCCCCACAGCCCCAGTGTCAGCGCCGCAGGCAATACTCGCGCCACGAAAAAGATGGCGGCACCCAGCAGGATAAAACCAAACAGTGCCTTGACCCGGTTCATCCAGTCGCCGGGCCGCGGCAACAGCCGTGCACCGAGTGTCCCGACCAGCAACAGCGGCACCCCCATGCCCAGCCCCATGGAAAAAAGGACCAGGGCGCCGGTCAGCACATCGCCGCTATTGCCGATATAAAGCAGCGCGCCGGCAAGGGGCGCGGTCATGCAGGGGCCGACCAGCAGCGCCGACAGCATACCCATCGTCGCGGCTCCTGCCACTGTGCCGCCGCGCTGGTCCTGGCTGGCGTTATTCAGACGGTTGCGCAGCACAGCGGGAAGTTGCAGTTCATAAAATCCGAACATGGCCAGCGCCAGCACAACAAAGATCAAGCCGAAGGCGCCGAGCACCCAGGGATTCTGTAACACGGCCTGCAGATTGGCGCCAGCCAGCGCCGCTGCCGCGCCGACAGCGGCATACGTCAGCGCCATCGGCAGCACGAAGGCCAGCGAAAGAATGAAGCCGCGCCTGGGACTCGCACCGCTGCCGGCGATCAGACTGGAGAGAATCGGCACCATCGGTAATACGCAGGGTGTGAAGGTCATCAACAGGCCAAGTCCGAAGAACACCAGCAACATCCAGCCCAAATTGATGCGTGAAAGACGGTCGGCTAGGTCCTGATCCTCGCCGAGTGTGCCCGACGCAGTCCGACTCACGCTGGCAGCGGCGACGCCTGCGCTGGCGGTCGGCATCGTGGCGACATCGGCCAGATTCACGCGCCGGGTTTGCGGCGGGTAGCAAAGACCCGCATCGGCACAACCCTGCCAGCCAATCGTCAGAGCCTGGGCAGCAGGCGCCGTGACCAGCACCGCTACATTGTCGTGATAGACCTCGCTTTCGCCGTAGGTCTCATCGGTCTTGCGCGTGCCGGCAGGCCAGTCGGCTTTTTGAGCACTGCCGACAGGGTCCGCTTCGACCTTCATCTGCTGGCGATAGAGGTAGTAGCCCTTGCTGATGTCCCAGTTCAGGCGCACCTGACCATCGGTCTGCTTGCTGACGTTCAGACGAAAAGCCTGCTCCGGCTGCAGAAAATCCTGCTGGGCATGCGCCGGCAGTGCCCACAACATTGCCAACAACACGACCGACCATAACAAACGCAACATTAGTGCTCCTATATCAAATGGAGGACGCATCATTGCGTGGCCAGATTAAGGCTACGTTAACGGTGAGAAAATTTAAACCACGTGGCAGCCGTCAAGACACACACCGGTTCAGCTGCGAACCAAGTATTGGCCGATGCGGGCTACCGCAGTGAAGCGGTGATGGCCGAGTTGGCAACAACCCAACCGGATACCGAGTTGGTGATTGCACTGGGGCGCGAAGGCAAAGGGCTGGCCAAGCCCAGGGATGCCAAGCGCTACCCGCACACGGTTGCGATGGCCGCCAAGTTTGATACCAAACAAGGCAAGCTTGACTACCGCAAGCGCAAGTGGATT
>JBASJO010000135.1:0-2234 GCA_049655365.1 Rhodoferax sp.
GCCTGCTGGCCAAGCTGATCGGCAGCTTTTTCATCGGCGGCCTGGTTGGCGCCATCGGCTTCAAGCACATTGGCTACATCGCCACCGTGCCCCTGGCCGTGCTCTTGCTGTTACTGGTCTGGCACCCGGTGTTGAACGACGCCAAGCACTGGATCGATCCGCACCGGCACTGAGCTCAAATCAGGTCACCCCGATTCAGTGCCAGCGGCATCCTGCCCAGCAAACCCAGCACCACCTGCAAAGCAACGGACACGGCCCCGACGATGAACACCCCATCGCCAAAAATTCGTACCCAGCGCAGTGTTTGCAGCAAGGGCTGCTGCATGAACGCTTCGCTGCGGGCGTACCACAAGCCTTCGCTCACGCTGGCGTGAAACTGGATGAAGCCGACCGGCAGCAGGCTGCTGAAGATCATCAGTGCCAGCCCGGCATTGAGCCCCCAGAACGCGGTGCGCATCAGGCCCTGGTACAAGCGGTACTGCGGCCGGATATAGCGCAGCACCAGCAGCGTGAAGCCCAACGCCAGAAAGCCATAAACCCCGAACAGCGCGGCGTGCGCATGCACCGGCGTGGTGTTGAGCCCCTGCAGGTAAAACAGCGCCAGCGGTGGGTTGATCATGAAGCCGAACACACCCGCGCCCAGCATGTTCCAGAAGGAGACGGCGACAAAGAACAGCAACGGCCACTTGAGTTCCTCCATCCAGGGTGCCCGCGCCTTGAGGCGCCAGTTCTCCCAGGCATCGTGACCCAGCACGATCAGCGGCACCACTTCCAGCGCGCTGAAGCTCGCCCCCACCGCCATCACCGCCGTCGTGGTGCCGGAAAAGTACAGGTGATGGAAGGTGCCGGGGATGCCACCCAGCAGAAACAGCGAGGCTGACGCCAGGCTGGCGGTGGTCGCCATGCGCCGCGACACCAGCCCGAGCGTCGCGAAGATGAAAGCCAGTGCGGTCGTCGCAAACACTTCGAAGAAACCTTCGACCCACAGATGCACTACCCACCAGCGCCAGTATTCCATCACCGTCAGATGGGTGCGCTCGCCGTAAAACAGGCCAGCGCCATAGAACAAGCCAATCGCCACCACGGATGCGGTGAGCAGCGCCAGCAGGTTCTTGTCACCGCCCGGGCGATTCAGGGCCGGCGCGATGCCGCGCAACATCAGCACCAGCCAGAAGGCGATGCCGGCGAATTTGCCGATCTGCCAGAGGCGGCCGAGATCAAGGTATTCATAGCCCTGGTGGCCGAGCCAGAAATTGAACTCGGGCGGCATGATCTGCGCGATCGCGAGGTAGTTGCCAATGAAGGATCCGACCACGACTACAACCAGGGTCCAGAACAGGATGTCCACGCCAAGTTTTTGGTAGCGCGGGTCCTTGCCGCCGTTGATCAGCGGCGCGAGAAACAGACCCAGGGCCAGAAATCCCGTGGCGATCCAGAACAGCGACGCCTGGATGTGCCAGGTGCGCGTCAGCGCATACGGGAACCACTGGGAGAGGTCGATGCCGTAGAACTTCTTCCCTTCCACGGTGTAGTGCGCGGTCAGGCCGCCCATCATGACCTGGAACACGAACAGCGCCACGATCAGAAACAGGTACTTGCCCAGCGAGCGCTGCGACGGCGTCAGCGCGAAGCTGCGCAATGGGTCTTGTGCCGCGGCGGCCGGCAGCGGTTCGTCGTGGCGGCGCAGAAAAGCCCAGGCCCACACCAGCAGGCCGATACCAGCCAGCAGCACCACAATGCTGGCGATCGACCAGACGATGTTTTCTGTGCTGGGCTGGTTGCCAATCAGCGGTTCATGCGGCCAGTTGTTGGTGTACGTGACACGCTGGCCCGGGCGCTCGGTGGCGGCGGCCCAGGCGGTCCAGAAGAAAAATTGGGTCAGCTTGTTCCGCCGCTCGGCGCTGGGCAACGTGTTCTCTTTCATGGCAAAGTGCTCGCGGCTCTTTTGCAGCTCGGGCGCGTCCGAGAACAAGCGTTGGTAGTAAGTGGCGGTTTGCGCCATGGCTTGCGCGCGTCGTGCTGACACGCGTAGCACGGCGCTGGCCGGGTCCACCCGGTTGCCCCGGTATTCGAGTTTCAGGTCTTGCCGCAGCTCGGCCTGCGCTGAGGCGCCCAGCGCCGCATATGGCTTGCCGTGGCCTTGTTGTGCCCCCAGATCGAGCCAGGCGGTCAGCTCCCGGTGCAGCCAGTCGGCCGTCCAGTCCGGGGCCTGGTAGGCACCATGACCCCAGACC
>JBASJO010000136.1:0-3211 GCA_049655365.1 Rhodoferax sp.
CCGCTTCGCGGAAGGCGTTTTTATCCACCGTGATCACGTTGATACCCTTTTGCTTGAACTCACCCACCAGACGCGCCTCCGAGGCAATGATTTCGCGGCCGGTTTTTTCGGCGGCTTCCTGCATCACGTCGTTGAAAATTTTTCGGTCAGCCTCCGACAGCTTGTTCCACAGCGGCCCGCCGACGACGGTCAGCAGTGAATCCACGATGTGACCCGTCAGCGAGATGTTTTTCTGAACTTCAAAAAACTTCTTGGCCAGAATGGTGGGCAGCGGGTTTTCCTGCGCGTCCACGGTGCCGTTTTGTAGCGCCAGATAGACCTCGGCAAATGCAATCGGTGTGGCGTTGGCACCCAAGGATTTCGGGAACGCGAGGTAGGCCGGCGCGTCAGGCACGCGGATCTTCAGGCCCTTCATGTCTTCGGGTTTGGTGATGGGGCGGTTGGACGTCAACTGGCGCGCGCCATAATAGTTCAGCGCCGTGATGTGGTTGCCGGTCTTGTCGTCATAGCCTTTGGCGAGCTCCTTGAACACATCGCTCTTGGCGTACTTGAGCTGGTGTTCGGAATCGCGGAAGATGAACGGGAAGTAGGTCACGGCCAGCGGTGGGTAGCTGGAGGCGGCAAAGCTCGCGCCCGTCAGGATGATGTCCACCGTGCCCAGGGTCAAGCCCTGGTTGATGTCGCTTTCTTTGCCCAGCGATGAAGCCGGAAAGACCTGCACCTCGTAGCGGCCATTGGTGCGCTTCTTGATCTCGTCACCGGCCCAGACCGACCACTTGTGGAACGGTTCGGAGGTCTCGTAGACGTGGGCCCACTTCAGTTTGGTCTGCGCGCTGGCAATGCCAAAGGTGCCCAGGGCACCGGTGAGCAAGGTCGCGGCGGCCAGGGTTTTGAGCGCCAGTTTGGTTAGTTCACGTTTCTTCATGATGTCTCCTCGGTTGGTGGTTTGAAGTAAATAATTTTTTTGATTGTGGCGTCAGACAGGCTTGGCGCGGCTCCAGCTGGCGCTGTAACGCTTGTGGGCATTTTTCAGGTGCCGGTTCATGGCGCTGCGGGAAGCCACCGCGCTGCGTGACTTGATCGCCTTGAGAACGGCAGCGTGCTCGGCCAGTGCAGCGTCCCAGGAGACGTCGTCTTCGAAGTAGTCACCCAGGCGCTCGAACAAGATGCCGTGGCGCGCCTGCCAATAGCCGCGCACCGTGTCGCGCAGCACCTCGTTGCCGCAGGCCTGGGCGATGGCGTTGTGAAAAGCCTCGTCGCCCTCGCGCGGTACCTGGCCCTGCGCTACTTCGTTGCGCATTTGCTGCAGTGCGTCGTCCATCAATTGCAGGTCTGGCTTTCGGGCGTTGCGTGCCGCCAGTGCGGCGACTTCGCTTTCTAGCAGTTCGCGCGCGCGCATGAGTTCCAGCGGACCCCACTCGGCAACCTGGTTGCCGTTCTTGGGGGCAGCCCGGCGTTGCCTGGGCTTGAGCACGTAAATACCGGAGCCACCGCGCACCTCGACCACTTTTTCAACTTCCAGCGCAATCAGGGCTTCGCGCACCGAAGGGCGACTCACGCACAGTTGCTTGGCAAGTTCGCGCTCAGCCGGCAAGCGTGAACCGAAAGGGAACTCGCCGCTGACGATCAGGGAGCGCAATTGCTCTGCGATCTGCCGGTACAAGCGTTGCGGTTCGATGGTTTTAATCGGCATCCTGGGCGATCTTGATGGCGTATGAGCTTAAGTTCAATTCGTTAATTGGTAAGGCCAATTGATGTTCGCATAAATCCACGCAAGGAACATCAGGTTAAACCCTGTAATGCAGCCAAGGAGAGATGAAATTCGAGTTCATTCACGGCATCAGCTGACCACCGTTGACCTCAATGATCTGGCCGGTGATGTAGCCCGAAAGCAGGTCGTCGGCCAAAAACAGGTAGGCCCCGACACATTCTTCGGCAGTGCCCAAGCGGCCCAGCGGGATGCTGCGGCGTGCGCCTTCGAGTTGCTCGGGCGTGGAATTGCGTGCGTGAAAGTCAGTCAGGATGACTCCTGGTGCCACGCCGTTGACGCGGACACCGTGCGGCGCCAGCTCGCGCGCCAGCACGCGGGTCATGGAGCTGACAAAGGCCTTGGCCGCCGCATAAAGGCCCACCCCTTCGCCGCCGCCGGTGCGTGCCGCAATCGAGGTGGTGTTGATCATGCTGCCGCGCCCAGCCTGGCGCATCACCGGCGCGGCTGCGCGACAGAGCGCAAAAGCCGCATGCACATTGAGGCCGACCACGCGGTCGAAGTCCTCGTCGCTGACGCTCTCCATGGATCGACGGCCAAACATGTCGCCCGCGTTGTTGACCAGAATGTCGAGGCCGCCAAAGGCCGCGACGGTTTGCGCCACCAGTTGCCCGGGAACGCTGCGGTCCAGCATGTCACCCGCCAGCGTGATGGCCTGGCCACCCGCCTGCCGGATGCTGCTGGCCACCGCTTCGGCACCTTCGCGGTTGCGCGAGTAATGCACGGCAACCCGTGCACCGGCGGCGCCAAAGGACTGCGCAACCGCCGCGCCGATGCCCGAACCCGCGCCGGTAACCAAGACAGATTTGCCGGCGAACTGTAGAGCCTGGGAAGGATGGATCATGGTGTATTTTCCTGTGAAGTGTGGAACTTGTTTGGATCAAGGCTGAGATGCCAGGCGGGCAGCAGACGCGGTGCGCAGGCCTTCGACCAGCGTCATGGCGTAGCGAATGGCGTCGACCATGCTCTCGGCGCTGGCGCGGCCGGTGCCCGCAATGTCAAAGGCCGTGCCGTGGTCGACCGAGGTGCGCAAGATGGGCAGGCCCAGCGTGATGTTGACACCGCTGACCGCCTGCCAGACCCCCGTGGCCGGGTCGATGCTGAAGCCCAGCAGCTTGACCGGGATGTGGCCCTGGTCGTGGTACATGGCCACCACCGCGTCGAACTGTTGGGCGCGCAGTTTGATGAACACCGTGTCGCCAGGCCAGGGGCCGGTGACCGCATGGCCGGCAGCCACGTATTCGGCAATCACCGGGGCAATGATGGCGCCGTCTTCCTTGCCCAGAATGCCCCCTTCGCCAGCGTGCGGATTCAGCCCGGCCACTGCCACGCGCGGCTTTTCGATGCCCAGCGCATGCAGGGCTTGCAGCGTCACATCGAGCACCCGGCGCAGGCGCTGCGGCGTCAGGCGCGCCGGCACCTCGGCCAGGGCGCAATGGGTGG
>JBASJO010000137.1:0-1579 GCA_049655365.1 Rhodoferax sp.
ACCGAACACTCGGCGACGCTCAACCCAAGCAATTGGGCAATGGTTTGCCCCAGCGTGGGTTGATGCCCCACCACCAGCACGCATCCCTTGGCATCGGGCCATTGCACCGCTTCCAGCAATTGCGCCATGGTCGCGTCGGGGGCCAGCTCGGGTCTGAGCTTGAATTTTCGGCCCAGGGCGCTGGCGGTCTGCTCGGTGCGAACTGCTGGACTGACCAGAATGCGGGTGTTGTCGGGCAGCTGGCGATCGAGCCAGCCGGCCATGCGTTTGGCCTGTTTTTCGCCGCGCGCGGTCAGGCGCCGGGCCATGTCGTCACAGCCCTGCGTCCATTCTTGCGCCTCTGCGTGGCGCCACAAAATCAGGTCCATGGCCCCAATATAGGTCAAAAAGATGTCAATTTGAAGACAGCGCCGCCGCGCGGCCGCGCTGCATGTTCACCGGCACCAGCAGCATCAGGCCCAGCACAAACAGCCCCGAGGTGCTCAAAATGGCGGTGCGCTGGTCGCCACCAGTGAGCCAGGTGATGAGGCCGTAGCTCAAGGGGCCGACGATGCTGGCCAGCCGGATGGCGAAGGTCCACAGGCCATAAAACTCGGCCACCTGGCGCTGCGGTGCAAACAGGCCGGCCATGGCACGCCCGGCCGACTGGCTGCTGCCCATGCACAGCCCGGCAATCACCGCGGCGTACCAGAAGTCGACCTTGCCGTTGGCGAGGGCGGCAATGACACAGGTGACTATCCAGCCCAGCAGGGTGATGGCCAGGGCAATTTTGTGACCGATGCGGTCCTGCAGGTAGCCCCAGCTGAAGGCACCTGCAGCGGCGGCCAGATTGAGTACAAAAATCAGCACCATGGTTTCCTGCTGTTTGAAGCCGATCACCTGCTCGGCATATATGGCGGCCAGCGCAATCGCCACCGCCACGCCGGCCTGGTAACACACGGCGCAGGCCAGCAGCCACATGAAGTCCGTGAACTGGCGGGCCTGATGAAAGGTGTGTTGCAGCTGTTTCAGGGCCGCCCTGAAGCCGCCTTGCCCGAGCGCCGCCGGGTTGGGCTGCGCCCGCTCCTTGAGCAGGGCAAAGGTGACCAGCGCGGCCGCACCGTACAGCGCTGCGGTGATCAGCATGGTGACCGGCACAAACTGCGCCGCACTCTGGCCCTGGGCTTGCGCCCACAGCACATAAGCCAGGCACAACCCGAGCGCCAGCATGCCGCCAAAGTAACCAAAGCTCCAGCCCCAGCCGCTGACCTTGCCCAGCGCCTCAGCACGTGCCAGCTCGGGCAGAAACGCCGCCGTCATCGACTCGCCCCAGGCGTAAAAGGTGTTGGACAGCACGATCAGTACCACCGCCAGCGCCACGTTGCCCGGCCCGACCAGCGCCAGCGCTGCGGTGGAAAGCACACAGCCGGCCGTGAACAGCGTCAGCAGCCGCTTCTTGGCGGCACGCAAGTCGGCATAGGCACCCAGGCTGGGCATGGTCAGCATGACGATGGCGTTGGACAGGCTGAGTGCCGCCGTCCAGGCTAGTGTGGCCCAGGGCGCTCCCTGCGCCACACCGCCGACGAAATAGGCGGCAAAC
>JBASJO010000138.1:0-2872 GCA_049655365.1 Rhodoferax sp.
GGCCGTGGCCATGGTCATATTGGACTATTCAATGCCAAAGATGAATGGCCTGGAGGTGTTCAAGTCGCTCTTGCAGATCAACAAGGATGTCAAGGTGCTTCTTTGTTCGGGTTACGCCGAAGATGCCACAACATTTTCTTCTGACGATTTGCAACTGTGCGGTTTTCTGCAAAAACCATATGATCCCCACGCTATCCTGGACAAGGTGGAAAAAATCCTTGCCGTGACGTCCTAGCAGCGCTGCCGACAAGGCGGCCGAGTCTCGCCATGTCGTCCTGATCAATTGATTCCCCGGGATTTTTGAGTTGCGCTGGTGGGCCATAAAAAAGACTCATAATCCTTTCGTTGACCGTTCGAGTCTGTGAAGCATCAGCAGATCGGCGGACGGGGCAGTGCGCAGGCAGCGCCCACCATTTTGGCCGTATGAAGGACCCCCACTATGCGTCGCTGGTTGAATCTGGGCATGAACATGCTGATGCCCCTGACGGCCGTTGTCATCGGTGCCGCGCTGCTGTTGTTCGACCCGCCCTTGCTGCAAACCTTGCGTCAGTCGGTGTTTGATCAGTACCAACGCGTTCATCCGCGCGTTTACCAGCCGGCGCCGGTGCGCATCATTGACATCGATGAGGAAAGTCTCGCCAAAATTGGCCAGTGGCCCTGGCCGCGCAGCCGGATCGCTGAGCTGGTGGAGCGCTTGCGCAAGGCCGAGGTGGCGGCGCTGGGCTTCGACGTGTTGTTTGCCGAACCCGACCGCACCTCGCCCAAGGCCATGCTCAACATCTGGAGCCTGCCCGGCACCACCCAGCGCAGCATTGCCAGCCTGCCGGACCACGATGAGCTGCTGGCCGCTGCCCTGGAGCCCGGCGGTGTGGTACTGGGTTTTTCGGTGGAGCGCGAGGGCACCGGGCTGGACCTGCCAGCACAAAAATACCGCTTTGTGAACATGGGCGAGCCAGCCTTGCCTTTTGCCCACGCCTTTAGCCGTGCCGTGCCGTCCCTGCCGCTGTTGAGTAACGCAGCAGCCGGCAATGGGGTGTTGACTTTTGTGCCCGACAACGATGGTGTGGTGCGCCGGGTACCACTGCTGCTGCGCCTGGGCGACACGCTGGTGCCATCACTGGCGGCAGAGGTGTTGCGGGTGGGGCAGGGCGCGCAGAACTACATGCTGCGCACCTCGGACACCCCGGGTGTGGGCATGACAGAGGTGAAGATTGGTGATTTTGCCGTCCCCACGACGTCGGCGGGCGAGGCCTGGATCCATTACACCGGTCCGGTCGATGAGCGCACCATTCCGGCCTGGAAAATTCTGGCGGGCGAGATCCCCGATGCCGAACTGCAGGGCAAACTGCTGCTGGTGGGCGCCTCGGCCCAGGGCTTGATGGACTTGCGTTTCAGTCCCTTGGGCGGGGTCATGCCGGGTGTTGAAGCCCATGCCCAGTTGCTCGAACAGGTGCTCACCGACAGCTACATCTATCGTCCGGCCTGGGCCAATACGATTGAGGCGCTGACCATCGTCATGGGTGGTCTGGCGCTGGGCACGCTGGCGCTGGTGACCGGTGCGCTGGTTTCGGCCGGGGCGGCGCTGCTGGTGATTGGCGCCGTGGTCTGGGCCGGCTGGATGGCCTTTGCCGAGCACCGTCTGCTGCTCGACCCGGTGACACCGTCACTGGGCATTTTTCTTGCCTTCCTGCTGTCCAGCGTGATGCACCATCTGTCCACCGAGCGCCGCCAGCGCTTTGTGCGCGAGGCCTTTTCCCGCTATGTGTCGCCCAACCTGGTCACCTACATTGTGGAACATCCGGATCAGCTTGAACTGGGCGGAAAACGCCAGGAGTGCAGCTTCGTTTTTACCGACCTGGCGGGTTTTACCGGCCTGATGGAAAAAATCGATCCGGCCGAGGTGGTGGCCCTGCTGAACGCCTACCTTGACCAGATGATCAGCATTGCCTTTTCCTTCAATGGCACCCTGGAGCGCATCATTGGCGACGCCGTGGTGATCATGTTTTCGGCGCCCGTGCAGCAGCCCGACCACCGCCAGCGCGCGCTGAATTGCGCCATTGCCATGCAGCGTTTTGCCACGGGCTACGCGGCTGACATGAAAGCCCGGGGCACGGCGTTTGGCCATACCCGCATCGGGGTGCATTCGGGTGAGGTCATCGTGGGCAATTTTGGCGGTTCGCACATGTTTGACTACCGCGCGCTTGGCGATGCGATCAATACCGCGTCGCGCCTGGAGAGCGTCAACAAGCACCTTGGCACGCGCGTCTGTGTGTCAGAGAACACCTTGTCGGGCTGCACCGGCGTCGTCACCCGGCCGATAGGTCGCCTGGTGCTCAAGGGCAAGACGGAACCCCTGATGGTGTTTCAGCCTTTGCACAACGGCTTGGAAGTTCCCGGCGCGCCACTGGATGACCCGGAGTACGCGGCTGCTTACGCGCTGCTGAACCAGGACCCGGTGGCAGCGCGCAGTGCGTTCGAGCAATTGGCCCGGGAGCGCCCGGCAGATCCGCTGGTGAAGTTGCACTTGCAGCGGTTGCAGGAAAATCAGACCGGTGACCTGATCGTGATGAGCGAGAAATAAGCCCCGCTGACAGGGGTGGGTCAGCGCAGGGTGACTTCGCCGCGGCGGTTGCGTGGCTCGTCGGTTTCGTCCGGCGTGGCAACCAGCGGACTGCGCTCACCGAAGGACTCAACCGTCAGGGCCGAGTTTTTGAGGCCCTGCTTGCGAAACTGCTTGGCAATGGTCTGGGCACGTTGGAGGCCGAGTGCCTCGTTGCGCTTGGGGCTGCCAACGGTGTCGGTGTGACCGACCAGCCAGACTTCGAGCGACTTGCGTTCCTTGGCGCGTGCCAGCATCTTCGGCACGATGGCT
>JBASJO010000139.1:0-8987 GCA_049655365.1 Rhodoferax sp.
ACGACACCCTGCGCGAAAAACTGCATTGGAATGAAGGAGTGGCCGTCACGTGAGCCTGAAACGCATGGTGCTGCGTGACTTTGTCATCGTCAGCGAACTTGAACTTGAATTCGGCAGCCAGTTCACCGTTTTGACGGGTGAAACCGGCGCCGGTAAATCCATCCTGATCGATGCCCTGCAACTGGTGACCGGCGGTCGCGCTGACGTCAACCTGGTCCGCGAAGGCGCCAGCCGCTGCGAAGTGAGCGCTGAATTTGACAGCACCCCCCGCGTGCTGCAATGGCTGGAAGAAGCCGGCTTCGAGCCCGACGCCACCCTGTTGCTGCGCCGCACGCTCGACACCCAGAGCAAAAGCCGCGCCTGGATCAATGGCAGCCCGGCCACCGCCACCCAATTGCGTAGTTTGGGCGAGCAGCTGCTCGACATCCACGGCCAGCACGCCTGGCAAAGCCTGACGCGCCCGGAGGCGGTGCGCAATCTGCTGGACGCCTACGCCCGGGTGTCAACGGCTGCAGTGGCGACAAAATGGCAGCAGTGGCGCGCCGCACAGGTCCAACTGGACCAGGCGCGGCAATCCCAGGATTCGCTGCTTCGCGAGCGCGAGCGCCTGAGCTGGCAAATTGGTGAGCTCGACAAGCTGGCGCCCGCACCCGACGAATGGCCCGAGCTCAACACCGAGCACACCCGGCTGGCCCACGCCCAGGCTTTGCTCGATGCCGCCCAGGCGGCCGCCCTGACGCTGGACGAAGACGAGGGCAATGCGCTGGAACGCCTGAGTCGTGCCTGCCAGCTCTTGCAGCAGCAGGAGCACATTGAGCCTTCGTTCAAGAACCTGACCGAAGTGCTGGGCTCCAGCCTGGCGCAGGTGCAGGACACGGCGCACGCGCTGCGCAGCTATTTGCGCAAGACCGAGCTTGACCCGGATCGGCTGGCCGTGCTGGACGAACGCATGGGCTTGTGGTTGTCCACGGCGCGGCGTTACAAGCGCAGCCCGGCCGAGTTGCCCGAATTGCTGGCCAGCTGGAAACAGGAACTGGCGCAACTTGACGCCAGCGCCGATGTGCAGGGTCTGGAAAACGCCGTGGCTGCAGCCTGGCAGGCGTATGCACACGAGGCCGGGGTCTTGACCCGGGCGCGCCAACGCAGCGCGCCCCAACTGGCCCGGGCCATCACCGAGGCCATGCAGGGGCTGGGCATGCAAGGCGGGAAATTCGAGGTGGATTTGCAGCCCACCGACCAGCCGCTGCAAAGCGGGCTCGAAGAAGTGACGTTTTTGGTCGCAGGGCACGTGGGCAGCACGCCGCGCGCGGTCAACAAGGTGGCGTCTGGCGGCGAGCTGTCGCGCATTGCGCTGGCCATTGCGGTCACCACCAGCCAGTTGGGCACTGCGCAGACGCTGATCTTTGACGAGGTGGACGCCGGTGTCGGCGGGGCCGTGGCCGAAACCGTGGGCCTGCTGATGAAACGCCTGGGACAGGACCGCCAGGTGCTGGCCGTTACCCACTTGCCGCAGGTGGCCGCCTGTGCCGACCACCACATGGTGGTGCGCAAACAGCTTCAGGACGGCGTGACGCTGAGCTCGGTGACCCGCGTGGACGCTGAAGTGCGCGTGGCCGAGTTGGCGCGCATGCTGGGTGGCGAACGCCTGTTGAGCAGCACGCTGGCGCATGCCCGTGAAATGCTGCACAGCCAGGGAAGCTGAATTCCATGCCGCTCAACTTCAAGCAAATGCACCTGGTGTTGATCACCGGCATGTCGGGCTCGGGCAAGTCGGTGGCGCTGCGCGCCCTGGAAGACCTGGGTTTTTACTGCGTTGACAACTTGCCACCCGAACTGCTGATGCCGCTGATCAAGCTGGAGCGAACCCATCAGACCGGCCAGCTGGCGATTGCCATGGACGTGCGCAGTGCCACCTCGCTGCCGCTGGTCCCGAGCCAACTGGCGCAACTCAAGGCCCAGGGCATGCAGGTGGACTGCCTGTTTCTGGATGCCAGCACCGACACCCTGATGCGCCGCTTCTCGGAAACGCGGCGGCGTCATCCCTTGTCAAAAACCGACACCCCGGACCACCAGCATGACGTGCACCGGGCGCTGTCCGAAGCCATCGAACTGGAACGTGAACTGCTCAGCGAATTGCGCGCCGAAGCCCATGTGATCGACTCCAGCATCATCCGCCCGACCCAGTTGCAAAGCTATGTCAAGAGCTTCATCGATTCACCGGGAGATCAACTGACCCTGGTGTTCGAGTCTTTTGCGTTTAAGCGCGGCGTGCCCAACGACGCGGATTTTGTCTTTGACGTGCGCATGTTGCCCAACCCGCACTATGAAGCGGGCTTGCGCGAACTCACCGGATGCGACGCCCCGGTGATCGACTTCCTGCAGCAGCAAGCCGATGTGCAGGACATGCTGGAGCACATCCGTGCTTTCCTGGACCACTGGTTGGACGCCATGGTGCGCAACCACCGCAGTTACGTGACGGTGGCCATTGGTTGCACCGGTGGCCAGCACCGCTCGGTTTACCTGGTGGAGCAGCTGAGTGCCCACTTCGCGCCGCGCTGGAGCACGCTCAAGAGGCATCGGGAAATCTCCTAATCAGTTGGGGTCAGGGCACGTCGCTGCGCGAGTGGTCTGACCCGCAAAATAAAGCATTTTCTTGATGGGCGCGGGCAGGCCCAGTTTGGCCACTTGCGCTGCGCCAAACCACTGTCCATCCAAGGCCAACGCTCGGCGCTGCGGCAGCTTGAGCAAGACCGGGTGCAAATAGAGGTCCTTGTGGGTCAGCACATGTTTGAATGCTGGCGCATCCGACAGCAATGCTTCGCCTATCGGGTCCAGCGCCGCCTGCAGGACCTGCCGGTCCGCGAACAAGGGCAGGCAATACAAACCGGCCCAAACGCCCGGTGTGGGCCGCTGGCTCAGCCAGACTGCGCCGTCCTCTGCCCCCGCCCATAGCAACCAGATCGACTCGGCACTGCGCTTGAGCTTGCGGGTTTTGACGGGAAATTTCTCGGGCGAACCCAAGGCGTGGGCGACACAGCGCGATGACAAGGGACAAGCCGGGCAAGCCGGCTTTTTGCTGGTGCACAGCGTGGCCCCGAGGTCCATCATGCCCTGGGTGTAGCGCGCCATGTTGTGCAGCAAATGGTCTTTCGGGAGCAGTTCGGTCGCCAGATCCCACAAGCGGCGCTCGCTCAAAGCCAGCGCCAGATCATCGGCAAACCCCAAGTAACGGGTCAGCACCCGTCTGACATTGCCATCCAGAATGGCCACACGCTCACCAAAACAGAGCGCGGCAATGGCCGCCGCCGTGGAGCGCCCGATACCCGGCAGGGTTTGCAATTGCTGCGCCGTGCGCGGAAAGGCACCGCCATGCAGGCGCTCCACGTCCTGCGCACAGCGGTGCAGGTTGCGCGCCCGACTGTAGTAACCCAGGCCCGCCCACAAGTGCAATACCTCATCCAGCGGGGCCTGCGCCAGCGCCTGCACATCGGCAAAACGCGCCAGAAAGCGCGTAAAGTAATCCTGCACCGTGGCCACCTGCGTTTGCTGCAGCATGATTTCGGAGAGCCAGACACGGTAGGGGTCACGCGTGTTTTGCCAGGGCAGGTCGTGGCGCCCCGAATGCGCCTGCCAGCGCACCACGGTGGCGGCCAAAAAGTCGTCCATCAAAAAAATCTCACAACAAGGCCCTCAGGCTTTTTGGCAAGTAGCGCAATAAAAAGTGGAACGCTGGCCCTGCTTGATCAGCCGCACCGGGCTGGCGCACACATGGCAGGGCAAGCCGGCGCGCCCGTAGACCATGGTCTGCAACTGGAAATAGCCCGACTGGCCACTGGCGCTGGAGAAATCGCGCAGCGTGCTGCCGCCCAGCGCCACAGCCTGGCCCAGGACCTGCACAATGGCGGCATGCAAACGCGCAGCGCGCGGCCGGCTCAGCCGGGCGGCCGCCACGGTCGGGCGAATACCCGCCAGAAACAGCGCCTCGGATGCATAAATATTGCCGACCCCCACCACCGCCTCGCCTGCCAGCAACACCGACTTGATGGCCGACTGGTGGCGCTTGAGTTGTCCCTGAAACGCGGTCAGATCAAACGCATCCGACAAGGGCTCGGGCCCCAGGCGCCCCAGCAGCTTGCGCGCCACCGGATCCTCCAGGCTGTCGGCATAGACCACGGCGCCAAAGCGGCGCGGATCGTGCAAGCGCAAGGTGCCCTGCGTGGTGACCAGATCAAAATGGTCGTGCACGCCCGCAGGCGGCAGCGCCGGGGCAAAACGCAAGCTTCCCGACATGCCCAGATGCACCAGCAACACCCCCTGATCCATTTGCAACAGCAAATACTTGCCGCGTCGGCCCACTGAGCGCAGGCAGCGGCCCGACAACTGCCCGGGCAGGCAACCCAGCGGCCAGCGCAGGGGTTTGCCCAGCCGTACCGCCAGCACCGTGGCGTTTTCAATGGCGCTGGCAAAACTGCGCCGGGTCACTTCAACTTCGGGTAATTCAGGCATGGGGCTCGTTTCTGACAGACATGAATTATTATGACCCTATGCGTCCCACCTATCGCCTCCTCTTCTCCCTGCTGACTGCCGGTTGGCTCAACGTTCAAGCACAAACCCCGCTTCTGCCCGAGGAACCGGCCAATAGTTCAGCGATGGACAGCGCTCTTTTTTACCAGCTCCTGCTCGGCGAACTCAATGCCCAGGCGCAAGACCCTGCGACCGCTTATGCCTTGTTGCTGGACGCAGCGCGTAGAACCGGCGACGAAGCCCTTTTCAGACGCTCGGTTCAGCTCGCCTTGCGTGCGCGCTCGGGAGATTCGGCGCTCCAGGCCGCCAAAGCCTGGCAAGAAGCCCTGCCGGCCTCGCAGGAGGCCAACCGTTTTGTGTTGCAAATTCTGTTGAGCCTGAATCGCCTGGCGCAAACCCAGGAGCCGCTTAAGCGTCTGCTGGTGCTCACGCCGCCGCAAGAACGCGCTGACACGATGTGGGCCATCCCCGGCCTGTACGAGCGCGCCAGCGACAAGCAGCTCGCAGTGACGGTGGTTCAAAAAGCCCTGACACCGTGGTTCAGCGACGTCAAGCTCGGCGCCACCGCCTGGGCCACACTGGGGCGACTCTGGATGGCTGCTGGCAACCCGGCTGCTGCGCTGAGTGCCGCCAAAAAAGCACAAAGTTTTGCCACGCACCAGGAGCATCCGGCCTGGCTAGCCTTGAGCCTGATGCGAACCGACGTGGCCGAAGCCGAAAGTCTGGTCAAAAATCACCTGGCCAACAGCCCGAGCACAGAATTCCGCATGGCTTACGCACAAACACTGATGCTGGCCAAGCGCTATGCCGAGGCCCTCAAGGCGCTGCAAAGCGTCAACCAGTTGCAGCCTGACTTTGCCCCGGCCATTCTGCTGCAGGGCGCGCTCAGCCTGGAGATGGACCAGCTGGACACCGCGCAAGCCCATTTTTTACGCTACCTGGAACTGATGAAGGCCCAGACACCCGCGCAGACCAGCGCGCCGACACCGCGTGGCCTGTCGCAGGCTTACCTGTCGCTGGCACAAATTGCGCTGCGGCGCAAGGACCTGCCCCAGGCCCAGGACTGGCTGGCGCGCGTGGACCACCCTGACGAGCTGTTGCCGGCCCAGTTCAAGCGCGCCGGGCTGATGGCCCAACAAGGCCAGCTGGACGCCGCGCTGGCACTGATCCACAGCCTGCCAGAGCGTTCCGCCGCCGACGCGCGCCTCAAGCGCAGCGCAGAAGTCCAGATTTTGCGCGAGCAAAAGCAGTTGATCCGGGCCCGCAAGGTGCTGGAAGAGGCGCTGGCGCAGAACCCGGAAGACACCGAGCTGCTCTACGACCTAGCCATGCTGGCCGAAAAAACGGACGACCTGCCCGAGATGGAGCGCTTGTTGCGCCAATTGATGGCAGCCAAGCCGGAGGACCCGCAGGCCTACAACGCCCTGGGCTATTCGCTGGCAGACCGCGGCCAGCGCTTGCCCGAAGCCCGGCAACTGATTGAGAAGGCTCTGGCCCTGACCCCCAACGATCCGTTCATCATGGACAGTCTGGCCTGGGTGGCCTTTCGCATGGGGCAAAACGACGAAGCCTTGCGTTTGCTGCGCAGCGCCTTCAAGCAAAGACCGGACGCCGAAATTGCAGCCCACCTGGGCGAAGTGCTGTGGGTTGGCGGACAAACCGATGAAGCCAAAAAAATCTGGCGTGAGGGCATGGAACTCAACCCCGAGAACGAGACCTTGAAAACCACCCTGCAACGCCTGCGCGTGACGCTGTGATCAGGCGCCTGGCTGCCTCGTTGCTGGGTCTGTGCCTGGTGCTGAGCCTGGCTGGCTGCGCTGCTCCCAGCCGCGCCCCTTTTGACCCTGCCGCCCAGGCAGGCCACTGGAGTGGCCGCATGTCGGTGCGGGTCGAGGCCACCGCCGGGCAGGGTCCGCAAGCGTTTTCTTCCACCTTTGAACTGCAGGGCGGGCCCGCGCAAGGGCAGTTGTACTTTTACACCCCGCTGGGCAGTACCGCCGCGGCTATTTCCTGGACCCCAGAGCAGGCGCAACTGCAGTCGGGCAGCCAGACGCAAAGCTTCAACAACATGGCCGAGTTGATCGATCGCGTGCTGGGCACGCCGGTGCCGGTGGAAGCCTTGTTTGCCTGGCTGGCGGGCGACCACCTGAGCCTGGATGGCTGGCAAGTGGACCAGTCGCAATTTGACAATGGCAAAATCACGGCCCGGCGCATCAGCCCCGCGCCCAGCGCCGAAATTCGTGTCGTGCTTGAACCCTGAATGCTTGATGAAATCCTTGTTTGACATCCCGGCGCCCGCCAAACTCAACCTGTTTTTGCACATTGTGGGCCGCCGTTCCGATGGCTACCACCTGCTGGAATCGGTGTTCATGCTGATCGACTGGTGTGACACCCTGCATTTCGACTTGCGCACCGACGGCGCCATCAGCCGCGAGGACCTGACCACCCCGCTGCCCGCCGACGACCTGATTGTTCGCGCCGCGCGCGCCCTGCAGCAGCTTGGCGGAACCTCCCAGGGGGCCCACATCAGCATCGCCAAGTCCATCCCGGAGCAAGCCGGCCTGGGTGGCGGTTCGTCGGATGCTGCCTCGACCCTGCTGGCACTGAACCGTTTGTGGGGGCTCAAGCTGAGCCTGTCACAGCTGCAGCACATTGGTCTGCAACTGGGTGCAGACGTGCCCTTCTTTTTGAGCGGCCACAACGCCTGGGTCAGCGGCATCGGGGAAACCATGACCCCACTCACGCTGGATGCCGCCCGGTTTCTGGTCGTAAAACCTGTGGATGGCCTGCAAACCCAGAGAATTTTTTCGCATCCTGACTTAAAAAGGGACACGAAACCCGCTACAATTTCTGACTTCGCTGCAGACGCATATGGCTTCGGCCACAACGACTTGCAGCCTGTTGCACAGGCACTTTGCCCTGCTGTCACGCAAGCACTTTTATGGTGCCGTGACCAAGGACTGAATGCCAGAATGACGGGCTCCGGGAGTTCAGTGTTTGCGCAGATTGCGGAAAGTTTTGAAGCCGGTGATCACGCCGGTTTTCAGGTGCGACAATGCCGCAATCTCGCGGCTCACCCCCTTCAGGGGTGGGCTGGCTAGCAAAAGTTATCGGTGAGTCATGTTTCATGATTCACCCGTGTAGGGGAGTCGCCAAGCTGGTTAAGGCACTGGATTTTGATTCCAGCATGCGAAGGTTCGAATCCTTCCTCCCCTGCCAAATTTTCACACGTGTCCACATGAGACATGTAACTGCCACAGCGATTCACAAGTTGGGATTTTCATGCACGCCGAACAAACCCCTGATTTCATGGTTTTCACAGGCAATGCCAATCCCGCGCTGGCGAATGACATTGCGCATTACCTCCACATCGGCCTGGGCAATGCCGAGGTAGGCCGGTTTTCCGATGGTGAAGTCACCGTCGAAATCAAACAGAACGTGCGTGCACGTGACGTCTTTGTGGTGCAAAGCACCTGCGCCCCGACCAACGAAAACCTGATGGAACTGCTGATCATGGTGGACGCCCTCAAGCGGGCCTCCGCCGAGCGCATCAGCGCCGTGATTCCCTACTTTGGTTATGCCCGCCAGGACCGTCGCCCGCGTTCCAGCCGGGTGCCAATTTCAGCCAAGGTGGTGGCCAACATGCTGCAAGCCGTAGGTGTGGCCCGCGTCTTGACCATGGACCTGCACGCCGACCAGATTCAGGGCTTTTTTGACATCCCGGTTGACAACATTTATGCCTCGCCCGTGTTGCTCGGCGACCTGCGGCAAAAAAACTACGAAGACCTGATCGTGGTATCGCCTGACGTCGGCGGCGTGGTGCGCGCCAGGGCGCTGGCCAAGCAACTCAACTGTGACCTGGCCATCATCGACAAGCGCCGCCCCAAGGCCAATGTCAGCGAAGTCATGCACGTGATCGGCGAAATCGAGGGCCGCAACTGCGTCGTCATGGACGACATGATTGACACCGCAGGTACCCTGGTCAAGGCCGCCGAGGTGTTGAAAGAGCGCGGTGCCAAGAAGGTGTACGCCTACTGCACCCACCCCATTTTTTCCGGCCCTGCCATCGAGCGCATCACCACCGGTGCCGCACTCGACGAAGTCGTCGTCACCAACACCATCCCGCTGTCGGCGGCGGCCCTGGCCTGCCCCAAGATTCGCCAACTCAGTGTGGCGCCGCTCATTGGCGAGACCATCCAGCGCATCGCGGCAGGCAAGTCGGTGATGAGTTTTTTTTCTGATCAGGAAAACCTTTTCTGATCGGATTTCAAGTCGCCGGTGTCGCCGTCAAAGGTGCCCGGCTTTTTCAATCAGGGTATCACTGGTCGCGGTGGGCCCTTCCAGGAGTTAGCAATGAAATTTACCGCTTTTGAGCGTTCCAAGCAGGGCACGGGTGCGAGCCGCCGTCTCCGCATCACCGGTCGTACGCCCGGTATTGTTTATGGTGGCACAACGCCCCCCCA
>JBASJO010000140.1:0-5504 GCA_049655365.1 Rhodoferax sp.
TGCTCAGCAGCACCGGGTATTTTGTTTTGTCGGCGCGCAGCGTCACGGTAAAGCTGGCCATCACATCAGGGCGGTCCAGGAAATAGGTGATGCGGCGGAAACCCTCGGCTTCACACTGCGTGAAGAACGAATCGTTGCTGACGTACAAGCCCATGAGCTTGGTGTTTTTGGCGGGCGCGCAGGTGGTGAATATCTCCAGCTCGAAGCTACCCTCCAAAGGCAGGTTTTCCAGCACCAGTTGGCCCGCATCCAGCTTGAAGCTGGTGCCGGCGCCGTTGACCAGCACGCGTGCCAGGTTCAGCTCGTCGCCGTCCAGGCGCAGCGCTTGGGCCGGTACGCCGGGGTTGCGGCGCAGCGTCATTTTGTTGAGCACGCGGGTCTTGGCCGCATCGAGGTCAAAGCTCAGGTGAACCGTGTCGATCCAGAACGCCGGGGCGCTGTAGTCCTCCCGCCGGATGACCGTAGCGGGGGTGTTTGCATCACGAAGTAACAACATCAGGAGTCTCCAGGAAATTCGAATTTAAGAGTGCAGGGCATTCGCGCAGGGCGGCGATCATGGTGTCGTGCGCAATGACAATGCGCGGACGGCCATCAAACGCCCTGTTTCAAGGAGGCTTCAATGAAGGGGTCCAGATCGCCGTCAAGCACTTTCTGCGTGGCCGAGGTCTCGTAGTTGGTGCGCAGGTCCTTGATGCGGCTGTTGTCGAGCACATAAGAGCGAATCTGGTGTCCCCAGCCCACGTCGGTCTTGCCGTCTTCAAGCTTTTGCTGTTCTTCCTGCTGCTTGCGCAGCTCGAAGTCATAGAGCTTGGAGCGCAGGCGCTTCCAGGCGATGTCGCGGTTGCCGTGCTGGCTGCGGCCGTCCTGGCACTGCACCACGATGCCGGTGGGCAGGTGGGTCAGGCGCACCGCCGAGTCGGTCTTGTTGATATGCTGGCCGCCCGCGCCGCTGGCGCGGTAGGTGTCGGTGCGCACGTCGGACGGGTTGATGTTGATCTCGATCGAGTCGTCAATCTCGGGGTAGACAAACACGCTGGCAAAGCTGGTGTGGCGCCCGCCCGACGAGTCAAAAGGGCTCTTGCGCACCAGTCGGTGCACGCCAGTCTCGGTGCGCAGCAAGCCAAAGGCATATTCGCCTTCGACCTTGAACGAGGCACCCTTGATGCCGGCGGTGTCGCCCGGGGTTTCGTCCTCGATCTCGGTCTTGAAGCCCTTGCGCTCGCAGTAGCGCAGGTACTGGCGCAGCAGCATGCTGGCCCAGTCGCAGGCCTCGGTGCCGCCGGCGCCGGCCTGGATGTCGACAAAGCAGTTCAGCGGATCGGCCGGGTTGTTGAACATGCGGCGGAACTCCAGGCCCTTGACGATCTCTTCGAGCTTGGCAGCGTCGGTTTCGATGTGGATCAGGCCGGCCTCGTCGCCTTCTTCCTTGCTCATCTCGAACAGCTCGGTGTTGTCCGCGAGTTCGTTTTCCAGTTCGCTGATGGTCACCACCACACCGTCAAGCGCCTTCTTCTCGCGGCCCAGCTCCTGTGCGCGCTTGGGGTCGTTCCAGACGGTCGGGTCTTCGAGCGAGGCGTTGACGGTTCTCAGGCGTTCAAATTTGGCATCGTAGTCAAAGATACCCCCGTAATTCGAGGGTACGGGCGGTCAAATCGGCTAATTGGGTGCCAAGGGCGTTGATGCGTTCTGCTTCCATGATGCGAGTCCTAAAGGGGTTGGTCTGTCAATAACCCGCTATTTTCTCATGCCGGGCTAATGCATGAAACGCTCCAGCAACTCGGCCACAGCCAGCGGCTGGTCATGGTGCAACATGTGGCCGCAGTTGGGTAGCTGAACCAGTTTGAGATTGGCCACGGATTTCAGTCGTTCATGGTGCTCGGCCCTGGTGAACTTGTCCTTCCAGAAGAGGGCGATGGTGTCCTCAAACGCTTCCACCATCAACGTGGGTGCCGTGATGCAGCGCTGGATCGCCAGCATTTCATCGACCCGGTACAGCTGGGCATTGGCGATTTTGTGCGCGGGCTCGCCCAGAATGAACCATTGGGCGGGCTTTAGTTCAGCTGACCAGTGTGCCGCCAGCCAATGGGCCTTGTCGGCGCCCAGTCGGTCGTTGGTTTTCATCAGGCGCCGGGCCACGGCTTCGAGCGAATCGTAGGTTTTGAGCTGCAGCGCGCCGCTGGCCAGCTCTTTCACGCTGTCAAGCCACTGGACATAACGCCCTGGGGCGTGTTCGGCGCGGGTGGCTGGCAGACCAAAGCCCTCCAGGTTGACCAGTCGGCGCACCCGAGCGGGCCGCACTCCGGCGTAAACCATGGCCACGTTGGCCCCCATGCTGTGGCCGACCAGGTTGACCGGTGCGTCGGGAGCGTAGTGGTCCAGCAGGGCATCCAGGTCGGCCAGGTAGTCGGGAAACCAGAAGGCGTCCGCGCCACCTGATTGGGTCAGGCCAAAGCCGCGCCAGTCAGGCGCGATGATGAAATGGTCCTGGGCGAGCGCGTCGACCACAAACTGAAAGCTGGCCGCCACGTCCATCCAGCCGTGCAGCAGCACCAGCGGTGTTTTGTCGGGTCCGGCTTCGCCCCAGCAGCGCACGTGGTAATTTAAACGGCGTATTGGGACAAACTCGCTATGGGAAATTCTTTTGACTTGGTACATTCGACCGATCATAAGGAGACATTGCATGTCAGTCAGTCAAGCCAGCGACAAAACCACCCTTGTTGAATCCGTCAGCAGTGCGCCTGTCTGGAACTTGCCCAGTGCTTATGCGGGGCTGCACAGCGGCTTTGCCTGGCATGTGCCCGCGCATTTCAACATGGCGCAAGCCTGCTGCGCGCGCTGGGCAGCGCAGCCCGGCGCCTCGAACAACACCGCGATTCATGACTGTCAGCCCGACGAGGAAAGCCGGTCGTATTCGTATGCCGAGTTGCAGGACCAGGCCAACCGCCTGTCCAATGTGTTGACTGGCGTCGGTGTGCTACCCGGTGACCGGGTAGCCATTGTGATGCCGCAGCGCTTTGAGACCGCAGTGGCCTACATGGCCGTGCTGCAAATGGGTGCCGTGGCTATGCCGCTGTCGCAACTTTTTGGTCCGGAGGCGCTGGAGTTCCGTTTGCAGGACAGCGAAGCTGTGGCGGTGATTGGTGATGCCCAGACCCTGGCCCATGTGCAGGCGGTGCGTGCCCATTGCCCGGACATGCGCCAAGTGATCGGTGTCCGGCTTGACGCTCAGACCGCGGCCCTGGCCGATCTGGCTTACGAGCCGGCGCTGGCTGGCGCCAGCGACCAGTTTGAGCTGGTCAGCACGCGTGCTGACGCGCCGGCCATCCTGATTTACACCAGCGGCACTACCGGTAACCCCAAGGGTGCGTTGATTCCGCATCAAGCCCTCATTGGCAACCTGACCGGGTTTTTGTGCAGCCAGAACTGGTTTGGTTTTGCCATGACGGCGCCGCCGGTTGACGGTTTGCAGCAGCTCACCAACCCGGAACAATTACCTGTCGGCTCCGCATCGGTGTTCTGGAGCCCCGCCGACTGGGCCTGGACCGGTGGCCTGATGGACGCGTTGCTGCCGGCGCTTTATTTTGGCCGCCCGATCGTGGCGTTCAATGGCCGCTTCGGCCCGCAGGCCGCGCTGGAATTGTTGCGCGACTTCGGCGTCACGCACACGTTTTTGTTCCCGACCGCGCTCAAAGCCATGATGAAAGCCTGCCCCGGCCAACCTGGCCAACCTGGCCAGACGGTCAACGCGCAATTCGGCCTCAAGCTGCAAGCCATCATGAGTGCCGGCGAGGCTGTGGGTGACGCGGTGTTTGACGACTGCCAGTCGCAGTTGGGCGTTACCGTGAACGAAATGTTCGGCCAGACCGAGATCAATTACATCGTGGGCAATTGTGTTGCCCTGTGGCCGCCCAAACCCGGCAGCATGGGCATGGGCTACCCCGGCCACCGGCTGGCCGTGATCGACGACGCGGGCGCGGAATGTGCCCCCGGAGAGGTGGGCGACGTGGCTGTCAACCGCTTTGACGTGCAGGGCCAGCCCGACCCGATTTTCTTTTTGGGCTACTGGAAAAACGAGACCTCGACGCAGGCCAAGTTCACCGGCGACTGGTGCCGCACCGGCGACCTGGCCAGCCGCGACACCGACGGCTACCTGTGGTACCAGGGCCGCAGCGACGACGTGTTCAAGGCCGCGGGCTACCGCATTGGGCCTGGCGAAATCGAAAACTGCCTGGTCAAACACCCGGCGGTGGCCAATGTGGCCGTGGTGCCCAAGCCCGATGCGGCGCGCGGCGCGGTGGTCAAGGCTTATGTGGTGTTGTCGCCCGACTTTGTGGCGGCGCGCGCCAACTACACCGGGACCCGGGAACAATTTGAGGCCCAGCTCCTGGGGCAACTGCAAGCCCATGTCAAGGACAAGCTGGCTCCCTATGAATACCCCAAGGAAATCGAATTTCTGGACGCTCTGCCCATGACCACCACCGGCAAGGTGCAGCGGCGCGTGTTGCGGCTGCAGGAAGAAGCCCGGGCGCTTGCGCTCAAGGCGACCACCACTCCTGCCGCAAACCAGTAAACTACAAAAGTCGGCTGCAAGGCCATTTGCAATTCAACTTAATGACGCATGAAAAAAATTCAACTGGGTCAAAGCGACCTCCATGTCACGCCCATCTGCCTGGGTACCATGACTTTTGGCGAGCAGGTCGACGAGGCCACGGCCTTTGACATTCTGGACCGTTCGCTGGAACGTGGTGTCAACTTCATTGACACGGCCGAAATGTATGCCGTGCCGCCGCGCGCCGAAACCTTCAACGCCACCGAAAAAATCATTGGCAACTGGCTCAGCCAGCGCCCTGGTGCACGGCAAAAGCTGGTGATGGCGACCAAGGTGGCGGGGCCGTCGCGCAACATGCCGTGGATCCGTGGCGGCAGCCCGGATTTAACAGCCAAGGACATTCTGGAAGCCTGCGAGGGCAGTCTGAGGCGCCTGAAGATTGATGTCATCGACCTGTACCAGATTCACTGGCCGGTGCGCTCCGTCCCGGCTTTTGGCGGCGTGTATTACCAGCCTGCCAGTGGCAGCGAGGGAACCTCTATCCACGCCCAACTGGAAGCCCTGCAGCTGCTGGTGCAGGCGGGCAAGGTGCGCGCCATCGGCCTGTCCAATGAAACGCCCTATGGCGTGCATGAGTTTGTGCGTCTGGCCGAGCAATACGGTTTGCCGCGCGTGGCCACGGTGCAAAACGGCTACAGCCTGCTGAACCGCAGCGTTGAAAACGCCCTGGATGAAACCCTGCATCGGCTCAATGTGTCGCTGCTGGCTTACTCACCGCTCTCCTTCGGTTTGCTCACGGGCAAATACGATGTCACAGGCCTGACTGGGCCAGGCACATCGCCTGAAGCACGGTTGACCAAATTTGAGTCGAGCCGCAAGCAGCGCTGGGGCCGCCCGGCGGCCCTCGCCGCGGCCAGGCGCTACAGCGCGCTGGCACGCGAGCACGGCCTGACGC
>JBASJO010000141.1:0-6047 GCA_049655365.1 Rhodoferax sp.
AAACGCGTGGTTTTTGGCGCCTCCGACCCCAAGACCGGGGCCGCCGGATCGGTCATCAACTTATTCGAACAGAGCCAGCTCAACCACCAGACGCAGGTGCAGGGTGGGGTGCTGACGCAGGAATGCGCCGCAGTGTTGCAAGCTTTCTTCAAGCTGCGCCGCAGCCAAAAAATGAACGCCCGCCAACCATGAAAAAACACATTTACATTTATTCTCCTTCGGGTGCGGTGCGTGACAAGGCTGCTTTCAAACGCGGTGTGGCCCGGCTCCAGGCCATGGGCCATGAGGTCGAGCTCGATGCCGATGCCCTGAGCAGCCAGCAGCGCTTTGCCGGCGATGACGCAACCCGCCTGGCGGCCATCCACCGCGCCGCAGCCAGCAAGGCCGATGTGGCCCTGATCACACGCGGCGGCTATGGTTTGACGCGCCTTCTGCCGGTCATCCATTACAAAAAGGTGGCCAAGGCCATCGAGCAAGGCATGCTGTTTGTCGGCATCAGCGACTTCACCGCGTTTCAAAGCGCGGTGTTGGCACGCACCGGTGCCATCACCTGGGCCGGCCCGGCGCTGTGTGAAGGCTTTGGGGTGGCTGGCGAGCCCGACGACATCATGACGGCCTGCTTTGATGATTTGCTGCTGGGACAAGGGGAGGGCGCCGGCTGGCGACAACACCGTGACGCCCTTGCCAGTCCGGCCAATGCGGAAGAAGTTGATGTTGTCGCTGCGCCGGCCAAGGTCTCGTTCAGCGTCAGCAATGCCAGTTTGTGGGGCGGTAATCTGACGGTTCTGAGCAGCCTGCTCGGTACGCCTTATTTCCCCGAGATCAAGGGCGGCATGCTGTTTTTGGAAGACGTGGGTGAGCACCCCTACCGCATTGAACGCATGCTCACGCAACTCTTGTATTCAGGCGTTTTGGCGCGTCAGAAAGCCATCATTCTGGGGCAGTTCACCGAATTCAAACTGGTGCCGCATGACCGGGGTTTCAAGCTGCAAAGCGTGGTGGACTGGCTGCGGACACGGGTCAAGGTTCCGGTCTTGACGAACCTGCCGTATGGGCATATCGCGACCAAGGTCTTGTTGCCCGTCGGGGCCAAGGCAGACTTGTCAGTCGAGGGCCGTGATGCCCTGTTATTTTGGGGCCATTGAGAGTGGCAAAACATGTAGATTAGCCTAAACTCGCGCCATAGGATGAAGGATTAATCTCTAATGGCTGTTCACTCCACTGTTGTCTTTGCCGATCTGTTTGGAAGCACAGGAGTGTTCGAATCGCTTGGCAATGTCAAGGCCACCGAAGCCGTGACCCAGGCCACCAATTGGGTCGCCGAAAAGATCACGGCGAATGGTGGCAAGGTGGTCAAGCTGCTGGGAGATGGCGTGCTGGCCACCTTCAAGAAAAGCCCGGAAGCCATCGCAGCGGTGGTCGACATCCAACGCAGTCACCAGTCGCGCCTGGCCACCTTGCCGCCCCAGCTTTACATGCCCTTGCGCATAGGGGTGGTGCGTGGTGACGTGATTCTGGTGGACGATGATTGTTACGGTGACGCCGTCAACACGGCGTCACGCTTGAGTGAGCTCACGGGTCCGCATCAGATCTGGGTGAACGACAAGGCCATTGAAAACAGCCCGAAGTTGAACGATGTTCATTTCCGGTTTTTGGGACCGATCGCCATACGGGGTCGCTCGGAACCCTGCAACGTGTACCAGATTGAGTGGCAGGAAGATGAAAATTCTGATTACTTCACGGTCCAGGCACCCGCCAATCCCGCCACGGAAAGAGCCGACCTTGATGCCCTGGGCGGGCAAATTTCATTGTCTTTCAATGAGCACCATCAAGCCTTCCAGGCCTTCGAGTTGCCGATTCACATCGGGCGCTTTCGTCAGGTGGACTTTATCGTCAACGACCCGCGCGTGTCACGAACCCATGCCAGCGTTGTTTGGCGCAACGGCAGCTTTATGCTGGTCGACGAAAGTTCTTATGGCAGTTGGGTCCGTTTTGCCGGCAGCGGCGCCGACCTGATGCTGCGTCGTGATGAATGTGTGTTGCACGGGCTGGGCCAAATCGCCTTGGGAACCTCGTTCAGCGATCCGAGCGCGCCCATCATTTCGTTCGAGGTTCGCTGAACTTCACAGCTTTGTTTTATTCTTTAACTTAACATAATATACATCGTATAAAGTACGGTGATCGCCTACCACGAGCCTTTCGGTTGTCGGCAGGACTCTTAAGTAATGTTTCGAACAAATTTTAAGTAATCTTTGTACATAATTGCTATAGTATTCAGGTGTGCGTTCGTCGACGCCAGCTGCTCACCATGGCCCACCCGGTTCGCCGGGACGACGTGAAGACCTTCGTCTGAGTTTCCCATGTTTCGCGGAGCGCGGCAGTGAGCACCGTGTACATCCGCGGCAACATACAGGAACGCACCATGGAATTCATCTCCACCACGGCAACCGCCACCGAAAAGCTCAAGCGTCTGGCCAAGACGCTTCGTAAAACAACGGGTACATCGCTTGCCGTCGCGCTGGATGCTGTCGCCAAGCAGCACGGCTACGAGCATTGGAAGCATGTGACCGTCTGCCTTGATCAGACGGTCAGCGCGAGTCGCAGCAAACCGCTTCCAGAATCGCTGAAGGATCTTCTGGGTCGGGCAGCCACGCGCAAGCCCGCATCTGTCGACTCACAGAAGGCCTTCGCCCAAGGGTTTGTCTTCGCGCTGGACGTCAAGGATGCGGAAGAGCTCTCCCTGACATCCGAGTACGCTGAATGCGACGATGGGTGGTACATCGCTGCCAGAGATCTATGGCCGGGGCTGGTCCACTACCGTGACGACGAGACGGGCAACACGCTCTTCGAGACACAGTCGCCCGAGGATTTGGCCAGCACGGCACTGGACGATCTGCAGAACTACAGACTTTTCCGCTACTTAGGCGCGACCGCTCCTGCCTCCCTTGAGGAGGCCTACAGGCAGACCAGCCAGCTCACGTTCTTCCCGCCAACCCACATCTGGCTTGGCGGAAAGTTCATCGACATCGGCGAAGTTCCCGAAATCCGGGTAGACGGCCAGGTGGTTTTCTCCACCACGCCGGGTTTCACCGTGCTGCCGTCAGACGACAAGCGCACCCGCCTCGAGAAGTTCGGCCATTTGCTGAACGCTGAGGAGCGAGCGCTGTTCGACAGGATGACGGCGCAGGAACAGGACTCCTTGCTGCTCCAGCTGGAAAAGCAGACGCCGGTCGGTCAGGCGCGATACCAGCCGTTGCAAAGTTCGGTGACGTCCAACTGGCGGGACGCCAAGAAAATCTAGCTTTGTGGAGCATCCTCTGCAGCGCCCTCACTTGGTCGATCGTCGAACCACCATTTATCGATGGCTTCACGGTCCTCCAGGTGCGAAACCCAACGGTCATCGAACAGCACATCTACGCTGAAGACCGGTTGCGCGTCGTAGGCGACCTCGTGGTCGAAGAAGCGCCCCTGCAGCGCGTCGCAATGGATGCAGCCGTTGGATAAGTAGGGCTGTCCTTCCGTTCGGCTGTATCGCGGCTTGATCGGACCGATGCCGTGGCGCGCCAGGAGCGCGGCCGGCAACGTAGACATCAATAGCGCGGCTCCCCTGCCCTCGTCGTCGAAATCATAGATATCGGCGGTGACGTCTGCGGCGCCCTGAAGCACCCGACTGGCAGCAAAACACAGGTCGATGACGAGGCCCGTTGTCTTCTTGCAGCGCCAGCAATCGGCGTACGCCGCGCAGACGTCCAGTGGCAAGGTGCGGCCAACTTGTGGCGCAAAGCGCAGTTTCCCACCCAATGCCCCTTCGACAAACCGACCCAACTCAATGTGCTGCCGCCAGTAATTCGGACCATCGCTGTTTTTGCTGCTCGCGAAAGCTGGATTGTAGTAAGACCCCGGCAGTGACACAATGCACATGTTGGCTTCGGCATCATGGCCGAGCCTGAATGCCGGAGCTGCCTTCTCGACGGGAATGCTCTGCTGCCGCATGAGCCACAGCGTGCGAATCCCGGCTGCCTGGAGCACGGCTTGGTAACGGGACACCTCATCCAGCGGCAAGCGCCCCCATTGAACCTTGAACGCCACTGGCTTCCCGCCCTCTCGGCTTGCCAGTACATCGACCGTCCACCCGTCCTCTCTCCCCGATGTTCCAGCCGCTTCGACCGAAATATTCCAACCCGCCCGCCGCACAGCCTTGGCGATCATCTCCCTTGCCCGCAGGACCTCTGCCGGGTCCGTACCGGCCAGACAGATCCCTTTCTTGGCATGCGCGAAGTACTGTGTGCCGAGCTTCGTTTGCCGAAGAGTCACATCTGCGCCGCAGCAGGTCATCTTCAACGCACGATCCTTGCGGTTTCGAGTTCGCAGGTATTCCCAGCCATCCGCATCGAAATCGATGGAGAGCAGTTCTTGATCACCTGAATGGCATTTGAACGACATAGGTATTGGTGGGCGCTTTCTTTAATGACCACTACGAGGAAGACCCGATGGCCACCGCCTCGAAGCAGTTCCGCGAGGGTTGACTCTTGGTCTCTGCATATGAATCTTCATTACTATGGAATATCGTCATAGCTGAAACTGCATCCAGCAAGCCTACGGGTGACCTGATACTCTTTGCCTGAATACTGGCGAACACGCTCTCGTTCCGAGATCAGGTGCAGGTTCTTCCTTGCGCGCGAGCCGACGACGTACAGCAATTTCATCGCACTTTCTTGACCGTTCGGATCATTGAAATGCGGCACCATGACCCTACTTTGTATGCGTCCGGCCAACACATATTGAAGGAGAGTTGAAATCCGGAGATAGTGTGCGCGATGAACATCATGCACACCATGGCGAGCGAGGCTCGCACCACCCAAGCCCGCAAGAGGCGGTTTTACAGCCCCGAACTCAAGCTGCAAATTGTCCAGGCCTGCGCCCAGCCCGGTGCGTCCATTGCCGGGTTGGCATTGCAGCACGGCATCAACGCCAACATCGTGCACCGCTGGTTGCGCGAACATAGCCAAGGCACACTGGTCAATCGGGCGCAGACCTTCGTGCCGGTCACCTTGAATTCGACCACAGAGCTGGCAACTGCCCAGCCCACTGGGGACATCCGCATTGAGGTCAAGCGAGTCAACACCACCATCGTCGTGCACTGGCCTCTTGCCGGTGGCGCCGCATGCGCGCAGTGGCTGCGCGAGTGCTTGCAATGATCCGCATCGACGCGGTATGGTTGTCCACCACTCCGTTGGACATGCGCGCCGGAACAGACACGGCACTGGCCCGCGTGGTGGCTGTATTCGGTTGCGCCCACCCGCACACCGCCTACCTCTTTGCCAACCGGCGCGCCAACCGCATGAAGGTGCTGGTGCATGACGGTATCGGCATCTGGCTGGCCGCCAGAAGACTGCACCAGGGCCACTTTGTCTGGCCGGCTCTATCGCCCCAAACTCAGATCAGCTTAAGTCGAGCACAGCTTGACGCACTGGTGCTGGGCCTGCCCTGGAGTCGCATTGGCGAGGCCGGCATCATCAACATTGTGTGAGAAAGAAAAGACCTCAAAGTCATACGTGGCAATGTTGATTCACTATTGTTTTTGAGTCAATTGGGGAATGTCAGAATGGCCCAAAATAGCTTGTCGTGGGACACTTTGTGCCATGGCCCAAGCCTTTGAATCACTGTCAAATTTGAACGCAGAACAACTGCGTGAGCTTGCCGCAGAGTTAATTGCAAAGATTGCACAACAAAGCCAACAGCACGCTGTGGCTATCGCAGCCAAAGACAGTGACATCCAGTACCGCCAGACCAAGATCGACAAACTCACCCATGAGCTGGCAACCCTCAAGCGCTGGAAGTTTGGTCGCAGCAGCGAACTGCTCAATGCGGCCCAGATCAGCTTGCTCGACGAGACCCTGGATGCCGACATCGCCGCCATCGAAGAAGAACTCAAAGAGCTGGCCTCTCCAGTCAAGCTTGAGGCTGCACCGCGTCAACAACCCAAACGTGCTGCCCTACCAGCAGGCCTGCCCCGTGTGGTCATCCACCACGAGCCTGACTCCACC
>JBASJO010000142.1:0-3111 GCA_049655365.1 Rhodoferax sp.
TGAAAGGGAAATTGGGCCGATTTGGTAAAGGCACCCAGCAAGATCAGCAGCAGCGCCGGCAGGTAGAGCGGATGCGCGCGCACCAGGTCGCCGCTGGCCAGCACCTGGGTCAGCTCAAAGCTGCCCACCATGTGACCGAGCAGGATAAAGCCCGCCAGCAGCGCCAGCCCACCGGCCCCGGTGATGGCCAGCGCCATGCGGGCGCCGCTGCGGGCGTCTTCACGGCCGCGCCAGTAGGCGATCAGTAAAAACGATGACAGGCTGGTGAGTTCCCAGAAAATCAGCAACTGGATCAGGTTTTCGGACAACACCACGCCCAGCATGGAACCCATGAACAAGAGCAGGTAGGCATAGAGCCGGCTCAGGCTGTCGCGGGCGCTCAGGTAGTAATGGGCATACAGGATCACCAGCAGCCCGATGCCCAGGATCAGCAGCACAAACAGCACACCGAGCCCGTCCATCCGGAAAACCAGGTCGAGGCCCGCGCTGCTGATCCAGGGCAGGCGCTCAAGGGTGGTGACACCGCCAAAGCAGGCCGCCATCAACGGCAGCAATTGCAGCAAGGCCGCCGCCGTGACGCCAGCGGCGGTCCATGCACTGACGGTGCGGCCATGACGCGCAAGACCCGCGACCAGTGCTGCGCCAACGAAAGGCGTGAGTATGGCTAAAAACAATTGCATGAGGTCGGGGTTTCCGAGATGTGACCGGGCTGCGCGGGGTCAGGGCGCAGGGGTAGCCCGGACGATGCGCAGCGCACTCCGGGGCCTATTTAACCGCCAGAAGTCTTTTGCCCCTGCACCATCTTCATGGCCGAACCCACCAGCGCGGCGACTTCAGTCATGTTGCTGGGCACGATCAGGGTGGTGGTGGCATCCGCCGCCACACGGCTGTAGGCATCAACCGCTTTTTCGGCCACCTTGAGTTGCACCGCCTGTTCACCACCGGGCTGGCAAATGGCGGCCGCCACGCGCTCGATGGCCTGGGCATTGGCCTCGGCCACCGCCAGAATGGCAGCCGCCTCGCCCTGGGCGTTGTTGATGGCGGCCTGTTTTTCACCCTCTGAGCGGGCAATGAAAGCCTCACGTTCACCGGTGGCAATGTTGATCTGCTCCTGGCGGCGGCCCTCGGAGGCGGCAATCAGGGCGCGTTTTTCGCGCTCGGCGGTGATCTGCTGCTGCATGGCGTGCAGGATTTCCTTGGGCGGTGTCAGGTCCTTGATCTCATAACGCAGCACCTTGACGCCCCAATTCAGCGCGGCTTCGTCGATGGCTTGCACCACCTGGGCGTTGATGATGTCGCGTTCTTCAAAAGTTTTGTCGAGCTCGAGCTTACCGATCACCGAGCGCAGCGAGGTTTGTGCCAGTTGCGAGATCGCCATGATGTAGTTGCTGGAACCATAGCTGGCGCGCATGGCGTCAGTCACCTGGAAATACAAGATGCCATCGACCTGCAACTGGGTGTTGTCCCGCGTGATGCAGACCTGGCTCGGGATGTCGAGCGGGACCTCCTTGAGCAGGTGTTTGTAGGCCACCTTGTCGACAAACGGGATCAAAAAGTTCAGCCCGGGCATCAACGTGCCGGTGTACTTGCCCAAGCGCTCGACCACCCAGGCGTGCTGCTGGGGAACGACCTTGACCGATTGGGTGACAAAGATCACCGCGATGACAAAAAACAGGACTGCGACTTCCATTTCATTCTCCTAAAGCTAACTAAAAACTGATTGTCATTGCGGGCTCCGACCCGCAATCCATGAAGTCCGGACCTCCTGGATCCCGGATCAAACCCGGGATGACACAAGGCAGGGGGCGGCATGGCAACTCAGACTCGGGATCACTCACACTTTCTCCACCACCAGCCGGCTGCCAACTACCTCGACAATGCGGTGCGGGCCAGGGCTGGAGGCCGAACCGGTGCGCAGGGTCACGCTCCAGTTGGCGCCGCGGTAGTGGGCCGTACTGGTGCCGTCGTCGTTCCAGGCCTCGATGTGCAGGGTTTCGCCAATGTCCAGGTTGACATCACGGTTGGCCCCGGCCGGGAGGGCGGGGGGCTGGTGTTTTTTGTAACTGCGCCAGGCCAGCACGCAACCCCCACCCAACAGCGCGGCCACCACCAGTTGCACCGTCACCGACGCCCCCAGGTGCGCGGCGATGGCGGCACCAGCCACGCCCAGTGACAACATCAACAGGTAAAAGGTGCCGGTCAGCAGTTCCAGCGCAATCATTCCGCCTGCCAGCAGCCACCAGAGGGTCGATTCAGCCATGTTTGTTTCCAATTGTTATTTGACTTGCCACATTCTGCGGTAAAAGTGCGGGTTCGCAACAGGTCCGACAAGATAAGTCCTTACACTTCGCGCCAATTTCCAATTTTCCTTGCGTCGCTGGAGCCCACCATGAAATTCCGCTTTCCGATCGTCATCATTGACGAAGATTACCGTTCCGAAAACACCTCCGGGCTGGGCATTCGCGCGCTGGCGCAGGCCTTCGAGACCGAGGGTTTTGAGGTGCTGGGTGTCACCAGCTATGGTGACCTGAGCCAGTTCGCCCAGCAGCAAAGCCGGGCCAGCACCTTCATTTTGTCGATTGACGACGAGGAATTTACCCCCGGGCCGGACCTGGACCCGGCGGTGGTGAACCTGCGCCACTTCATTGAAGAGGTGCGCCGGCGCAACCTCGATGTGCCAATCTACATTTACGGCGAGACCAAGACCAGCCGCCACCTGCCCAACGACATCCTGCGCGAGCTGCACGGTTTCATCCACATGTTCGAGGACACGCCCGAGTTTGTCGCACGCCACATCATCCGCGAGGCCAAAAGCTACCTCGAGGGCGTGCAGCCGCCGTTTTTCAAGGCCTTGCTGGACTACGCCGAGGATGGTTCCTATTCCTGGCACTGCCCGGGTCACTCCGGCGGCGTGGCTTTTCTGAAAAGCCCGGTGGGCCAGATGTACCACCAGTTTTACGGCGAAAACATGCTGCGCGCCGACGTCTGCAACGCGGTTGAAGAGCTGGGCCAGCTGCTCGACCATGATGGCGCGATTGGTAAAAGTGAGCGTAACGCGGCGCGCATTTTCAACGCCGACCACTGCTTTTTTGTCACCAACGGCACCTCTAC
>JBASJO010000143.1:0-2757 GCA_049655365.1 Rhodoferax sp.
AGTTCCTTGTGCAGCACCAGGAAGCGGCTCACCTGGCTGCCCGCCAGCAGGGTGTCCACACTCAGGTCGGCATTCACCTTTTCGACGCATTCCTTGATGAGCTGGTAGACCTCGGGCTTTTGCGCCAGGTCGGTGTAACCGGCATAGGGCAGGTTGCGCCGCTCGGCCCAGTTGCCCACCGCGTCGAAGTCAATGTTGATCATCACGCACACTTTCTCACGACCGTCGCCATAAGCCACGACTTCCTTGATATGCTGGAAAAACTTGAGTTTGTTTTCGACGTACTTGGGGGCGAACATGGCACCGTCGTTGGCGCCGCCCTTGATGCGGCCCACGTCCTTCACGCGGTCGATGATCTTGAGGTGGCCGTGGGCATCGAGGAAACCTGCGTCGCTGGTGTGGTACCAGCCGTCCGCTGTCAGCACTTCGGCCGTGGCTTCGGGGTTTTTGAAATAGCCTTTGAGCAAGCCCGGCGACTTGACCAGAATTTCGCCGTTGTCGGCCACCTTGATCTCGACGCCCTTGCACGGCACGCCCACGGTGTCGGCACGCGCTTCATGGTCGGGCTGCAGGCAGACGAACACGGCGGTTTCGGTGGAACCATACAACTGCTTCAAATTGACACCAATTGAGCGGTAAAAACTGAACAGGTCCGGTCCGATGGCTTCACCGGCGGTGTAGGCCACACGCACCCGGCTGAAACCCAGGCTGTTGCGCAAGGGGCCATACACCATGAAGTTGCCCAGGGCGTACACCAGGCGATCAAGCAGGCCGACCGACTTGCCATCCATCAGCGTCGGACCCACGCGCTTGGCCACACTCATGAAGTACTGGAACATCTTGCGCTTGATGAGACCCGCGTCTTCCATGCGGATCATCACGCTCGTCAGCAGACCTTCAAACACCCGAGGCGGCGCAAAATAATAAGTCGGACCAATCTCTTTCAAATCGATCGTGACGGTGGCCGCCGACTCCGGGCAGTTCACCACATAACCGCAACTGAGCCACTGGGCATAGCTGAAGATGTTTTGCCCGATCCAGGCCGGTGGCAGGTAAGCCAGCACGTCTTCGGTGTGGGTCAGCTTGTCGAACTCGGCGCCGGCGCGCGCGCGATTGAGCAGCGAGTCGTGCGTGTGCACCACGCCTTTGGGGTTGCCCGTGGTGCCGGAGGTGAAAAACATGGCACCCACATCGTCGGGCTTGACCCGGTCAACGGCGGACTTGAAAAAACCGGCGTTTTGCGCGGCAAAGTTCTTGCCCTCGGTAATCAGATCGTCGAGCGACTGCAGACCAGGTTCGTCGTAGTTGCGCAGGCCGCGCGGGTCGTCAAAGTAAATGTGGCCGAGCTGTGGGCACTGGTCGCGAATTTCCAGCAACTTGTCGACTTGCTCCTGGTCTTCGGCAAAGGCAAAGCACACCTCGGCATTGTTGAGCGGGAAAATACATTCCAGCGCCGCGGCATCCTGGTACAGCGCAATCGGCACCGCACCGAGCGACTGCACCGCCAGCATGGTGGCGTACAGGCGGGGCCGGTTGGCACCGATCACCACCATGTGATCATGTTGACGCAAACCGGCCTGGTGCAAGCCGCAAGCCAGATGCTCCACCAGCGAGGCCATGTCGCCCCAGCTGATGGCCTGCCAGATGCCGTATTCTTTTTCACGCATGGCCGCGTCCCGGGGGCGCTGGGCAGCGTGGTCTAACAGTAATTTGGGAAACGTCGTTTGCATCACAACACCTTGTCTCTGAATCATCACAGCCGGGGTCACATGTCCCTGCTGACATGGCCGAATAATAGAACTCGATTTGACGTTATGTTGTCGTTTGGACGACAATTCAGGCGTTTCCAGGTAGGTGTTTTCCCTGCACCCCCTGCCCCATGATTGACCCACGGAGTGCGCCCACATGAAGCCTGACGTCACACTGTTTCAACGCCGCCGGCCTTTGACGGCGTCTGAACTTGATGTGATTCCGTGGCTTAAGTTGCTCTCTGCGTCAGAGCGGGAACGCGCGGTGGAAGACCTCAAGATCACTGATGCCGAGGCGGGTGATTTTGTCTGCCGCACGGGTCGCCCGGTGACTTACTGGTTTGGCGTGGTCGATGGTTTGCTGAAAATGAGCACCGACAACATCGACGGCCAGACCATGACCTTCACCGGCATCCCGCCTGGCGGCTGGTTTGGCGAAGGCACGGCCCTGAAGCGCGAGAGCTACCGCTACAACATCCAGGCGCTGCGAAGGAGCCTGGTGGCGGGTCTGCATGTGGACACCTTTCACTGGCTGCTGGACCACTCGATTGGCTTCAACCGCTTCGTCATGAACCAGCTCAACGAGCGCCTGGGCCAGTTCATTGCGGCACGCGAGATCGACCGCATGACCAACCCCAACATCCGGGTGGCGCGCAGCCTGGCCGCCCTGTTCAACCCGGTGCTCTACCCGGGCCTGGGCGCCGTGCTGAGCATCACCCAGCAGGAGCTGGCCTACCTGGTGGGCCTGTCGCGCCAGCGCGTCAATGAGGCCCTGACGACGCTGGCTGCACAGGAAGCGATCCGGGTCGAATACGGGGGCCTGCGCGTGACCGATCTGCAGGCTTTGCGCAGCCGTGTCTTCTGAGCCGTCGAGGACGCTAAAGAGACGCAAACAGCCCAACTAAAATGAGCACAATTAGCTACCAATTAAATAGCACATGAGCACTACCCCGGACACCCCCAAAGCCCCCTCCTTCCGCCGCGCCGCGCCACCACCGGCGAAAGCCCC
>JBASJO010000144.1:0-3092 GCA_049655365.1 Rhodoferax sp.
CCGGTTAGCCACGCCCTGCATCTGCTCCAGCAAGGCCCGAACATTGTTGTCGTCGCTCTTGGGGTAGCCGAATTGGGTGGCATAAAAAGCGGTTTGCACGCCCGGCAGACCGCCAAAGGCGTCGACACACAGGCCGGCGTCATCCGCCATGGCGGGCAGGCCGCTGAGCCGGGCGGCATGGCGCGCCTTGGCCAGCGCGTTCTCGATGAAGGTGTGAAATGGTTCCTCTGCCTCCGGAATGCCGAGTTGGCCCTGCGGCACCAGTTTGAAGCCCAGCGGCGCAAACAAGGCGTGCAACTCGGCCAGTTTGCCGGCGTTGTTGGAGGCCAGAACGATTTTCATGAGCGTGCTGCCCCGTTGAGCGCGGCCTGCTGCAAAATAATCAGTTCGCGAATGCCCTGGTCGGCCAGTGCCAGCAGCGCGTTCATTTCAACGCGGCTGAAGGCAGCGCCTTCGGCTGTGCCTTGGACCTCAACGTAATGGCCGCTGGCGGTCATGACCACGTTCATGTCGGTGTCGCAGGCTGCGTCTTCGGTATATTCCAGGTCGAGCAGCGGCGTGCCCTGGACGATGCCCACCGAGATCGCGGCCACGGTTTCACGAATGGGGGAGAGGAGCAGTTTGCCGGTGGCAAGCAGGCCGTTGACCGCGTCCTGCGCCGCTACAAAGGCGCCGGTGATGGCTGCCGTGCGGGTGCCGCCGTCGGCCTGGATCACGTCGCAATCCAGGTGCAGCGTGCGTTCGCCCAACAGCGTCAGGTCGAACACCGAACGCAAGGCACGGCCGATCAGGCGCTGGATTTCCTGGGTGCGCCCGCTCTGCTTGCCACGCGCGGCTTCGCGGTCACTGCGGCTGTGGGTGGCGCGCGGCAGCATGCCGTATTCGGCGGTAACCCAGCCCTGGCCGCTGCCCTTTTGGTGCGGCGGCACCTTGTCGAGCACCGAGGCATTGCACAGTACCTTGGTATGGCCAAATTCCACCAGCACCGAACCCTCGGCGTGCCGGGTGTAGTGGCGGGTCAGGGTCACCGGGCGCAGGGCATTGGCGGCACGTGCGCCAGTTCGTAAAAATTCAGTCATGTCAGGGCTTGTCGGGGTGGGTGTTGAAAGATGAGGTGGGCGTCAGCCAGGTGAGGGCCAGGCAAGTTACGTTGTCGCTGCGATCGCCGGCCTGCTGCAGCGCTCGGTCCACCAGATCGGGCACGGCTTTTTCGACCGGCTTGAGGCTCAGTTCGGCCACGATGTCCTGCTCGGGCAGACTCGCCCACAGGCCATCCGAGCACAGCATCAGCGTGTCACCCGGCTGCAAAACCAGAGGCTCGGTGACACTGAACACCGGGCGGGTGGGGGAGCCCAGACAGGTGAACAGCACGTTGCGATCGGTCTCAGTCGTTTGCGCGTCGGTGTGGGCGTGCGGGTGGCGTCGATGGTGTTCAATCAGGGAATGGTCCTGCGTGCGGGCCAGCAGCTGATGCGCGCGCACCAGGTAGAGTCGGGAGTCGCCGCAATGGGTCCAGCGCACCTGGCCCGACTGGATCACCGCCATCACCAGCGTGGTGCGTGGCGTGTCAGACATGTCGCGCTCGGCGGCGTAGTGCAACAACTGGTCGTGCGCGACCAGCAGGGCCTGCGTCAGAAAATCAGCCACGTCGTCAAGCTGGGGTTGCGCCATGGCCTGAAACAAACCGGCCACCGTTTCCATGGTCAAAGCGGCTGCCACTTCACCGTCAGGGTGCCCGCCCATGCCGTCAGCGAGCATCAGCAAGACACTGTCGCTGGTGTAGCTGTAGCCCATGCGGTCTTCGTTCCTTTTTCGCCCACCCTGGCGACTGACCTGGAAGACTGAAAAACGCATCAGACTTTTTTGCCGCCTTCGAGCAGGCTGCCAAGTTGCAGCTTGACCTTGTCGCCCACCGTGAGCTGGGTGTAGCGGCGGGCGCCGGCACGGTTCAGTTCCTTTTGCAGGGCGAACACCGACTGCGGTCGCTCCAGGGGGTCAAGCGCCATGCACCATTGCACGATTTCCACCAGGTCATCGGAGTAGACACCCCTGAAACGCTTCAAGGTTTGCGCGGTCTTGTCTTCGGGCACGCGTTGCGGTGCCTCGTTGGGTGGGAAGCCGTGCATGCAGGCAAACATGCAGGCACCAATGGCGTAGATGTCGGTCCAGGGCCCCATGGTGGTGTCGCGCCGGTACATTTCCGGGGCGGCAAAACCGGGGGTGTACATGGGACGCACAAAGTTGCCCTCTTTGGACAGGACCTCGCGCGCCGCGCCAAAGTCGATCAGTACGGCGCGGTTGTCGTCGGTGATGAAAATGTTGGCAGGCTTGATGTCCAGGTGCAGCATCTTGTGTTGGTGCACGATGCGCAGGCCGCGCAGGATTTCATCAAACAGCGATCGGATCGTGGACTCGCGAAACACCTTGTCTTTTTTCAGGTCACGCGCCACCACAATGAAGTCCTGCAGGCTGGCGCCCTCCAGAAACTCGGTCACCATGTAGACGGTTTCGTTTTCCCTGAAAAAATTCAGCACGCTGACCACCGAAGGGTGGGAAATTTGCGCCAGCGAGCGCCCCTCTTCGAAAAAGCTTTTCAGGCCCAGCCGGTACAGCGACAGCTTGTCTGACGCCACTTGCGGCGCCAGCAGGCCCGGTTCGCGGGTGACCAGCGACGACGGCAGGTATTCCTTGATGGCGACCTGTTGCTCGTCGGCGCCGGCGGCAAGGTACACCACGCCAAAACCACCCGCAGCGACCCGGCGGATCACCCGGTAGCCACCAATCTGGGTGCCGGGCGGTAGCGGGGACGGTTTGGCTTTGGACATGGCTTCAAAGAAACAAGGTTCGGTTTTTGCTGGAGCCGGGTGTTATTCTTGCGACCACTTAACACCACAGATGATTGATATGTCAGTTTACAGCATGACCGGTTATGCCAGTGCCCAGCACAGCGCTGGCGCCACTTCCTCCACGGCCGACAGCGCGCCGTCGTCAGCGGCCCGTCTGGGGCTGGAAATCCGCTCGGTGAACAGCCGTTACCTTGACCTGACTTTCAAACTGTCAGAAGAGTTGCGCAGCTTTGAGCCGGCCTTGCG
>JBASJO010000145.1:0-8606 GCA_049655365.1 Rhodoferax sp.
ACCGTTTTGACGCCAGCAAACTGCTGCTCGACCCCTATGCGCGCGAGATCGTCGGCCACTTTGAATGGCGCGATGAGCACTTCACGCCGGATCGGCATTACCCGGGGCACAAGCTCAGCCACGACAACGCGGCCCTGGCGCTCAAAGCCCGCGTCATCCATGACCAGTTTGACTGGGGCGATGACAGCCCCCCGAGCATCACCCTGACCGACACCGTGTTGTACGAATGCCACGTCAAGGGCTTTTCCAAGCTCAACTCCTTGATTCCACCCGAACAGCGCGGCAGCTACGCCGGGCTGGCCCACCCGGCCTCGATCAGCCACCTCAAGGGCCTGGGCGTGACTGCCGTCAACCTGTTGCCAGTGCACTACAGCCTCAGCGAAGAGCGCCTGGTCAGGCAGGGGCTCAGCAATTACTGGGCTTACAACACCCTTGGTTTTTTCTGTGTCAACCCGCAACTGGCCAGCGCGGGCGACGGCAAGGCGGCGCGCGATGAGTTCCGCGCCATGGTGCGCGCTCTGCACCAGGCCGGGCTCGAAGTCATTCTGGATGTGGTTTACAACCACACCGCCGAAGCCGACGAGACCGGCCCGACGCTGAGTTTCCGCGGACTCGACAACGCCAGTTATTACCGCTTGCCGCCCCATGATCCCAGTCGCTATGAAAACTACAGTGGCTGTGGCAACACCCTGAACCTGCGTCAGCCCAAGGTACTGCAAATGGTGATGGACAGTTTGCGTTATTGGGTCGAAGACATGCATGTCGACGGCTTCCGTTTTGATCTGGCCCCCGTGCTGGGCCGCACCGACACCGGCTTCAGTGCCCAAGCCGCCTTTTTTGTAGCCATGGCGCAAGACCCGGTGCTGTCGCGCGTCAAGATGATTGCCGAACCCTGGGACACCGGGCCCGGCGGCTACCAGGTGGGCGGGTTTCCACGCGGCTGGCTGGAATGGAACGATAAATTCCGGGACTGCACGCGCCGGTTTTGGGTGCAGGGTGCCGCCGCTGGCGAAGAAATGCCCGCAGGCTGCACGCGCGGCGACTTTGCCATGCGCCTGTGCGGCTCGTCCGACCTTTACCAGGAGCGTCGTCGTGCGCCAGCCAAGTCAGTGAACTACGTGGTGTCCCATGACGGCTTCACCCTGCTGGACCTCGTCAGCTATAACCAGCGCCACAATGAGGCCAACGGCGAGGACAACCGCGACGGCCACAACGACAACCTGAGTTTCAACTGTGGCGTCGAGGGCCCCAGCGACGACCCCATGGTTGTGACCCTGCGCGAGCGCTTGCAGCGCGCGCTGCTGGCCAACACGCTGCTGGCCCAGGGCACACCCATGCTGTGCGCCGGCGACGAGTTGGGCCACACACAAGGCGGCAACAACAACCCCTACTGCCAGGACAACGCCACCACCTGGATCGACTGGTCAGCGGCCAACACGGACCTGCTGGCGTTCACCCAGCATCTGGTGGCGCTGCGCCACCAACTGCAACCCTTCGCCAACAAATGGTACAGCGGCATTGCCGATGGCAATGGGCTCTATGACGTGTCCTGGTGGAACGCCGACGGCACGACGCTGCAACACGAGGCCTGGCACCATGCCACGGACCGCAGCCTGGTTTGTCTCATTGGCAAACCCGGGCGCAGCGCCACGCCCCTGCTGCTGCTGTTCAATGCAGGAGCCCTGCGCGAGAACTTTATGCTGCCCCCTGGCGAATGGCAAGCGCTGTTGGACACCAGCCAAGCGCGTGGTCAAAGCCAGGCCCGGAGCGCGGGCGGCGTCTCTTTTCCGGTCCCGGCGCACAGCATGATGCTGCTGCAGAAAAGTGCGAACCCGGTTATAACTTCAGCCGATTGAATCCGGTGCGGCCACTGGCGGCCGTGATGTTCGCCAAGCGCTGCGCCAGGTCGGGCCCTACCCAGTCCCAGCTGAAGCGCCAGGTCCAGCAACCCAAGCTACCCGGGGTGTTCATGCGGTGCGGGCTGCCCAGGCCCAGCACATCCTGAAACTGGCACAGCGACAGGCGCGCCACCGAAAAAGACGCTGCGCGCACCATGGCCCAATGCGCCTCATGGCCGTCGACGCCGAGGTAGTGCGCAGCAAAGGCGCGCTCATAGGCACTGCAATTGGCCCACCAGCCGGGTGCCGTGTCATTGTCATGCGTGCCGGTATAGACCACCGTGTTGGACTCGAAGTTGTGCGGCAGGAAAGCGTTGCCCGCGTCGCCCGAAAACGCAAACTGCAGCACCCGCATGCCCGGGAACCCGGTGCGCTCGCGCAAGACACTGACCTCGGGCGTGATGATGCCCAGATCTTCCGCAATGATGGGCAAGTCACCCAGGGCGTGTTCCAGGGCATCGAACAAGGCCATGCCCGGCCCCAGTCTCCAGCAGCCTTTGATCGCGGTGGGTTCGTCGGCGGGAATTTCCCAGTAATCGACAAAACCACGGAAATGGTCAATGCGCACCAGGTCGGCCAGATGCAGCTGCCGGCGCACCCGCTCGATCCACCAACGGTAACCGTCCTGCGCCATGGCATCCCAGTTGTACAGCGGGTTGCCCCAACGCTGACCGGTGTTTGAGAAGAAATCAGGTGGCACCCCCGCCACCACACGCGGTCGGCCCGAGGCATCCAGCAGGTACAAATCCGGCCGCGCCCAGCAATCGGCGCTGTGGTGCGCCACAAAGATCGGCAGGTCACCGACCAGGCGCACGCCCTTGCTGTGGGCATAGCTTTTGACCGCCTGCCATTGCAGCTCGAACTGCCACTGCACAAAACACCAAAAGGCAATCTCCTGCGCATGACTGGCCCGCGCCATGGCCAATGCGGCAGGGTCACGCTGGGCCAGCGCGGGCGGCCAATCGGGCCACAGTGCCGGGCTGTGCGCCTGATCCAGCGCCATGAACAGGGTGTAATCAAGCAGCCAGGCCTGCTGACTCGACACCCAGGCAGTCAATTCGGCCCGCTCCTCAACCGTGGCCTGCTGCTCGAACCCGGCAAAAGCCTCACGCAGGCGTTGCATGCGCCAGGGCGTCACGGCCGCATAGTCAACCCGCGCGGCGTCCCAATCAGCAGCCACACTTGACCCCGCCAGCCAACCGCGCTGCACCAGAGGCTCCAAGGCCACCAGCAAGGGATTACCAGCAAAGGCGGAACTGCCCATGTAGGGTGAGTCCCCCGACCCGACCGGCCCGAGCGGCAAGGTCTGCCACAAGGCCTGACCCGCGCTGTGCAGCCAGTCTATGAAGAAATAGGCATTCGGCCCCAGATCGCCCACACCATGCGGTCCGGGCAAAGAGGTCGGGTGCAACACCACGCCAGCGGCGCGCTGCACCATCCATGAATCAGCCATGCGTCAAAAGCTCCAGAAAGTAAGAAAAATCAGTACCCGACCCGCTCAAGCGAGCAGGCGCCGGTACAGCGCCACATACTGCGCGGCCGCCTTGTCCCAGCCCAGCGGCTGCTGCATGGCGCGTTGGCGCACAGCGCGCCACTCGCTCTTGCGGGCATACAGCGCCAAGGCGCGGCGCACGGCACGGTCCAGTGCCTCCGGTGTGAAATCGTCAAACACGAAACCATTGGCAGAGCCGTCGGCCAGATTCTCCAGCGCGCAATCCACCACCGTGTCGGCCAGCCCGCCAACCCGGTGCACCAGCGGCAAGCTGCCGTATTTCAGACCGTACATTTGCGTCAGGCCGCAGGGTTCAAAGCGCGACGGCACCAGCGTCACATCGGTCGACGCAAACACCCGGTGGGCATAGGCTTCGTCATAGCCGATGCGCACCGACACCGCTTGCGGGTAGGAAAAAGCGCGCGCCTTGAACGCCGCCTCGAAGGCCGCATCCCCGGTACCTAACACCACCAGTTGGCCACCACGGGCGATCAGCGCATCGAGCACTGCCAGCACCAGGTGCAGCCCCTTTTGTTCGGTCAGGCGGCTCACCACACCAAACAGCGGCGCATCGGGCTCCAGTGCCAGACCCAGCTCTTGCTGCAAAGCGGCCTTGCAGCGCGCCTTGCCCCCGGTCTTTTGCGCATCAAAACCGTACGGAATCGCGGCGTCAAGGGCGGGGTTCCAGACCGCCTCGTCCACCGCGTTGAGAATGCCGCTGAGGTCGTGGGCACGGGAACGCAGCAGGCCGTCGAGCCCACAGCCCTGCGCCGGGGTCTGGATTTCCCGCGCGTAGGTCGGGCTCACCGTGGTGATGTGGTCGGCAAAATAAAGCCCCGCCTTCATGAACGACAACTGGCCATGAAACTCCAGTCCGTTCACCGAAAATGCGTGCGTGGGCAGCCCCAGGTCAAAGAAATGGATCGGGGCAAAAACACCCTGGTAGGCCAGGTTGTGCACGGTGTACACACTGGCCACACGGCGGCCCTGGACCGGGCCGAACGCGAGGTAGGCTGAGGTCAACGCGGCGTGCCAGTCATGGCTATGCACCACGGCAGGCTGCCAAGAGGGGTCAAGTCCGCATGCCAGTTTCGCCGCCACCCAACCCAGCAGTGCAAAACGCAGGTGGTTGTCATGGTAGGGCTGGCGCTGTACGTCTTCGTAGGGCGTGCCGGCGCGCACATAAAGATGGGGTGCGTCGATCACATAGGCGCGCACACCCAGACTGGCCAGCACACCGTGGCGCAGCGCCACGCGCTCACCCCAGGGCGCCGTCAACTCGGCCAGCACCTCTCCAGCTTGCAGGTCGGCCAAGATGGGCGCGAAGCCCGGCAGCAATACGCGCACCTCGCAACCCGCCGCATTCAAGGCCGCAGGCAAGGCGCCGGCAATGTCTGCCAGGCCACCGGTTTTGAGCAAGGGGAAAATCTCGGCACTGACCTGCAACACGTTCATCGACATCTTTCTTTACTTCAGCCGGGCCAACATCTCGCGGGTGATCAACACCACGCCACCCTCGCTGCGCTCGAAGCGCTGGGCATCCAGCACCGCATCCTCTCCCACCACCGTGCCCTCGGGAATCACACACCCGCGATCGATGACCACTTTGCGCAGGCGGCAATGGCGGTTGATGGTCACGTTAGGCAACACCACGGCCTCGTCAATCAGACAGTCCGAATGCACCCGCACTTCAGAAAACAACACCGAGTGCGCCACGTTGGAGCCGGACACAATGCAACCGCCCGACACCACGGTGTTGGCATAAATGCCGTGGTTGCCGTCCTTGTCCGGCACGAACTTGGCTGGCGGCAACTGGCGCTGGTAGGTCCAGATCGGCCAATCGGTGTCATAGATGTCGAGTTCGGGCACGGTCGAGGCCAGGTCCAGATTGGCTGACCAAAACGCGTCGATGGTGCCAACATCGCGCCAGTAGGGCTCGACATCGTTCACCCGCGAGACACAGGACAGACCGAACGGATGGGCGATGGCCCTGCCGTCTGCCACCGCCTGCGGAATCACGTTCTTGCCGAAATCGTGCTCGGACTGCGCATTGGCCAGGTCTGCGTCGAGCAATTGGTAAAGGTAATCGGCATCGAATATATAGATCCCCATGCTGGCCAGCGACACCGCGTCATTGCCCGGCATGGCGGGCGGATCGGCTGGTTTTTCAACAAACGCGCTGATGACACGTTCGTCATCAATGGCCATCACCCCGAACGCACTGGCCTCGGCACGAGGCACCTCAATACACCCCACCGTGCAGCCCGCACCGCGCGCCACATGGTCCTTGAGCATGATCGAGTAGTCCATCTTGTACACATGGTCACCCGCCAGGATGACGATGTACTGCGGCTTGCTCGAGCGGATGATGTCCATGTTCTGGAAGATGGCGTCAGCGGTACCGCGGTACCAATGTTCCTCGCCCGCACGCTGCTGGGCCGGCAGCAGATCCACCATTTCATTGAGCTCGGCACGCAAAAAGCTCCAACCGCGCTGCAAATGGCGCATCAGCGAATGCGACTTGTACTGCGTCACCACCGCCATGCGCCGGATACCCGAGTTCAAGCAGTTCGAGAGGGCAAAGTCAATGATGCGGAACTTGCCACCAAAGTAGACCGCCGGCTTGGCGCGCGTGTCGGTCAATTGCTTGAGTCGCGAACCGCGCCCGCCCGCCAGGATCAGGGCCACCGTGTGCCGCACCAATTGATGGGTTTCGGGGGCTCTTTTGTCTACTTGCACTTGCACCATGAAGGACTCCTTGTGATTGATTCTTTTGGACGGATACGGGCGGGATCAGCCCGGCCCCGATCTGCCACTGCGGTCAGGTCGCCACCGTGGGGCCGGCCATGCCGGTGCGTCCCCTGATGCCAGCCACCTGCTCGGCCACAGCCGCCAGTTCAGCCAGGGACAGTTGCACCGGTTGGTCCTGTTGCGCCACATTGGCCTCATAACGTTCCAGGTACAAGCGCAGCGTGGCGCCCTCGGTGCCGGTACCCGACAGCCTGAAAATGACGCGCGCGCCATCGTCAAAAATCAGCCGGATGCCCTGCTGGCCCGAGACCGAGCCATCCACCGGGTCGGTGTAGGCAAAATCGTCGGCCAGCTCCAGCGTGCGCGCGCCAAAGCGTTGACCCGGCAGGGCAGGCAAGGCGGCGCGCAAATCCTGCATCAGCGCATGGGCCACATCCACCGCAATGCCCTCGTAATCGTGCCGGGTGTAGTAGTTGCGGCCATAGACACGCCAATGCTCGCGCACCAGCGACTCGACCGAGCGCCCGGTCGCGCCCTGCAAACTGAGCCAGAACAATATCGCCCACAGCCCATCCTTTTCACGCACATGGCTGGAGCCGGTGCCGTAGCTTTCTTCCCCGCACAGGCTCACGCGACCAGCATCAAGCAAGTTGCCAAAAAACTTCCAGCCAGTGGGGGTCTCGAAACAAGGCAAATTCAGCGCCTTGGCCACCCGGTCCACCGCGGCCGAGGTCGGCATGGAGCGCGCCACGCCGAGCAAGCCATCTTTGTAGCCCGGAATCAGCCTGGCGTGTGCCGTCATCAGGGCCAGACTGTCGGAAGGTGTGACCACAAAGTTGCGGCCCACCACCATGTTGCGGTCGGCGTCACCGTCCATGGCCGCGCCAAAGTCGGGCGCATCGGGCCGCTGCATGTGGTTTATCAGGTCTTCGGCGTTGACCGGGTTCGGGTCGGGGTGCAGGCCGCCAAAGTCCTCCAGCGGGTCACCATTCACCACGGTGCCCGCAGGCGCGCCCAGCTCGCCTTCCAGAATCGCCCGGGCATAAGGGCCACCCACGGCGTTCATGGCATCCACGCGTACCCTGAAACCGCGCTTGAACATGGCGCGCAGCATGTCAAAGTCGAACAGCTCACGCATCACCGCTGCGTAATCCGCTACCGGGTCGATCACGTCCACCTGCATTTGCTCGATTTGCTGCAGGCCCAGGCGATCAATGTCGACGTCCGGGGCATCACTGATGCGCAGCTCGCGCAAAACCTGGGTGCAGGCATAAACCGCTTCGGTCAGGGCTTCATTGGCCGGGCCGCCGTTGCCGGCGTTGTACTTGATGCCAAAGTCGCCATCAGGTCCGCCGGTGTTGTGGCTGGCCGACAGCACAATGCCGCCGAAAGCCTGGCGGCGGCGAATCACGGCACTGACCGCCGGCGTCGACAAAATGCCGCCACGCCCCAACAGCACACGCGCCACACCGTTGGCGGCCGCCAGTTTCAGGATGGTTTGCACGGCCGTGCGGTTGTAAAACCGGCCATCCCCCCCGAGCACCAGCGTCTGCCCTGTCAGGGCCTGGCCGTCGAGACCCGAGGCATTGAGCACGTCCAGCAGCGCCTGGACAAAATTTTCCAGGTAGTGCGACTGGGTGAACGCCGTCACTTTCTTGCGCAAACCTGAAGTACCGGGACGCTGCCCGGCAAAGGGCTGGGTTGGGATTGTCTGGATAGCCATGATGAGAAACACCTGCTGCAACTGTGACCACTTGAATTTAGCACCAATTTGGGCCGTAAACCGACGCCGCACGCCCTTTAAAATAGCGCCATTCCCCCTTGGTTGAATCGCCCGCCCTTGCCACACCCGGCCCGGTCCAGACCGGCCGCGCAGGCAAGGCCAAATGGGCCTGCACCCCCCAGACTTGAGAACTCCCTGTGACCTACGCTTTTGAAACCCGCCGCCGCCGCACCTTTGCCATCATCTCGCACCCCGACGCGGGTAAAACCACGCTGACCGAAAAACTGTTGCTGTTCTCGGGCGCGATCCAGATCGCCGGCTCGGTGAAGGCGCGCAAGGCCACGCGCCATGCCACCAGCGACTGGATGGAGATCGAAAAACAGCGCGGCATCTCGGTGGCCAGTTCGGTCATGCAGATGGTCTACCGCGACCATGTCATCAACCTGCTCGACACCCCCGGCCACAAGGACTTTTCCGAAGACACCTACCGCGTGCTCACGGCGGTGGACTCGGCACTGATGGTGATCGATGCAGCCAACGGCGTCGAATCTCAAACCCGCCGGCTGATCGAGGTCTGCCGCCAGCGCGACACCCCCATCATCACCTTCATCAACAAGATGGACCGCGAGGTGCGCGACCCGCTCGACATCCTGGACGAGGTCGAACGCGAGCTCGGCATGCCCTGCGTGCCCATGACCTGGCCGGTGGGCCAAGGCAAGACCTTCGGCGGCATCATCAACCT
>JBASJO010000146.1:0-3000 GCA_049655365.1 Rhodoferax sp.
CGCTCGCCGGTCTTTCTTCCTGGGCCAGCGCCGACGCGCTGCAGGTGCGCAGCATGGCCGCCGCCTGCTCGGCTTGCCACGGCACCAACGGCGTGGCTTTGCAGGGCATGGACAGCCTGGCGGGGCAAAAAAAGGAAGACCTGCAGAAAAAAATGCTGGACTACAAAACGGGCAAAAAGCCCGCCACGCTGATGCACCAGCTCGCCGCGGGCTACTCCGACGCGCAGATTGAACAGCTCGCCGGCTACTTTGCCGCGCAGAAGAAATAAGGGGAACGAACATGTTACGTCGTCAATTTGTCAGAACATTGGGTGCGGGTTCGGCCCTGGGTGCCTTGGGCAGCCTGGGCATGCTGTCGGGTTGTGCCAGCACCGCGGGCGGCAAAGGCCCCAAAGTGGTGGTGGTCGGCGGTGGTTTTGCCGGTGCCACGGCCGCCAAATATGTGCGCATGTGGTCGGACTACGGCATTGCCGTGACGCTGGTGGAGCCCAACGCCTCCTTCATTTCCTGCCCGATGTCCAACCTGGTGATCGGTGGCGTCAAAACCATGGCCGACATCACCACGCCATACAACGGCCTCAGCAAGAACCACGGTGTCAACGTGGTGCGTGACACGGTGACATCCATCGATGCCGACAAGCGCATCGTCAAGTTGGCCAGCGGGTCCGAACTGTCTTATGACCGGCTGATCTTGTCGCCCGGCATTGACTTCATGTGGGAAACCCTGCCCGGCATGGCCAAGCCTGGCGCGCAGGACAAGGTTTTGCATTCCTGGAAAGCCGGGGCGCAGACCGTGGCGCTGCGCAAGCAGCTCGAAGCCATGCCCGACGGTGGTGTCTTTGCCCTGTCGATCCCGCTGGCACCCTACCGTTGCCCGCCCGGCCCTTACGAGCGCGCCTGCCAGGTGGCCAGCTATTTCCAGAAAGTCAAGCCCAAATCCAAGGTGCTCATTCTCGATGCCAACGAAGACGTCACGTCGAAGGGACCCTTGTTCAAGAAGGCCTGGGCCGAGCGTTACAAGGGCATGGTTGAGTTCCGTGGCAAGCACGCCTTGTCCGATGTGGATGCCGCAGCCAACACCCTCAAGTTCGAGTTTCAGGACGACGTCAAGGCCGATGTACTCAACGTGATCCCGCCCATGCGCGCCGGGTCCATTGCCGTGCGGAGTGGCTTGGCCACCGCCAACAAGCGTTGGTGCGAGGTGGACTTTTTGACCTTTGAGTCGATGGCGGCCAAAAACATCCATGTGCTGGGCGACTCCATTCTGGCCGCACCGGCCATGCCCAAGTCCGGCCACATGGCCAACCAGCATGGCAAAACCTGCGCCGCCGCGGTGGTGGCCTTGTTGACCGGTCAGACGCCCAATGCGTCGCCGATCTACAACAACACCTGCTACAGCTTTGTCAGTGCCGAGGACGTGGTGCATGTGGCCAGTGTGCACACCTACGACCCGGTCAAGAAGACCATGGTCACGGTGGCGGGTTCGGGTGGCGTCTCCAAAGCCGCCAATGAACTCGAAGGGCGTTATGCGCTGGCCTGGGCGCAAAACATCTGGGCTGATACGCTGGTGTAAATGCCCATGAAGCTGAGAAAAACCTTGATCGCGTCGCTGCTGGCGCTGTCCATGGGCGCCAGCTGGGCTCAGGCCGACCAGGCGCGGGCGCAAAAAATTGTCATGGGCTCGTGTTTTTTGTGCCATGGTGAAAACGGTGAGTCGGCCAGCGAGGTGTTTCCCAAGCTGGCCGGTCAGCACGCCGATTACATTGCCAAGCAGCTTGACAACTTCAAGACCGGCAAGCGCAAAAGCACGGCCATGGCCGACATGTCAGGCCGCTTGACGGCCGATGAAATGCTGGCGCTGGGTCAGTATTTCGAGAGCAAACCCGCTGCGCCCGAGGCCGTCAAGGACACCGATCTGGCGGCAGTGGGGCGCTACATCTTTCACACCGGCAACACCTACAGCGGTGTTCCCGCCTGCGCCAGCTGCCACGGCAAGGACGGTTTTGGAACGGTCAACTTGCCACGCCTGGCGGGGCAGTATGCCTCTTACATCGAAACCCAGCTCACGCTTTTCAACCAGCGCGAGCGCACCAACGACAACGCGGTGATGCACGCCATTGTGAGCAAGATGACGCCGCTGGAGATGGCGGCGGTGGCGGCCTACATCAGCGGTAAATAGCTGCGAGAAGCGGCCAAAATCATCAGACAACGGTGTTGGCGCACGTCAAGGCGCCATGCCCGCGCGTGCAGGCGCATGGTCATGTGTGTGCGCGTGACCGTGGGCGTGGCGATGACTACGACTGACCAGCGCCCGGGTGGGTGCATCGACCAGGCGGTCGGCCAAGCCCGCGCCGACCCACATGCCCGCCAGTGCCAGCCAGGCGGTGAGCGCAAAAATGGCGCCGCCAGTGATGCCGGCACCCACCGCACAGCCGCCCGCCAGCATGGCGCCAAAGCCCATCAAAACGGCACCGACAATATAGCGCCGCATGCTGTAGCCGTCCTTGAAACCCTCCAGCACAAAGTCCTTGCCCACCCAGGCGCCCAGGAACGAACCCAGGAAGACGCCGGGCACCAGGCCAAAATTGAAACCGATCTCGGGCGCTGGCGAGGCCACCACGCGCATCAGCCATTCGGCCGAGGGGCCGCTGAAGGTCAGGCCCTGCACCGGCACCACTTCAAATGAATTTTTCGACACCCAGTAGTTGAAGCCCCAGCCCGCCGCGACCGCCAGACCGGTACCGATGCCGCCCACCCACTTCCAGCGGCCACAGCCACTGCGCACCGCGAAGTAGAGCCCCGCCACCAGCCATAGCAGGCCGAAGGCCAGGCCGCCCCAGGGGCCGGCGTGGGTCAATGCCAACAAGTCGCGCGCGGCACCGCCATCGACCGTCCACCAGCTGCTGATGCTTTCGCGCCAGGGCGCCAGCGCGCCGCCCAGGGCGGCTTGCGCCGTGACGGCAAAAATCAGGCCGGAGAGCAGGGCGCGCAAGTTGCCGT
>JBASJO010000147.1:0-10483 GCA_049655365.1 Rhodoferax sp.
GTCGGGGTGTCGGTGTCGTCCTCGGTCACCGCCACGATGCATTCCAGCGCGGCATCGAGCACCTTGGCGGCGTCCTTGTCGCGCGGCGGTGCCCATTCTTCGGGCCAGCTTTCCACCGCGTACATGAAGCCAATGGCCCAGATCTGGCCAAAGGAAGGGATCGGCGCATCACCCATTTCCGCGCGCTGCTCCTCGGGCAGGGCGGCAATGGCGCCGCGCAAGTCCATCACCTCGGGCTGGTAGGCGCGCTCGTCATCGAGCGACTCCACATCGACGTTGAGGGCGGCAGCGACTTCGTTCCAGCGCCTCATCCAGAGGTCGAAAAAGCGCTTGAACTGGGCCTCGTCGGCAAACAGCGGCGTTTCGCTGTCATCTTCCAGATCCAGCAGGACCGAAAAATACTCGGTCGGGCTGATCACGCGGCGGCAGCACACCAGCGCCGCCATGAAGCCCTCGCAAAACTCCCACTGCGGGGTTTCATCAAAACGCGTGCGCAAGTCGTCCAAAAGGGTGTCGAGCTCGTCAAAATCGGCGGACTCAAGAGGGGCAGCGGTGGCTTCGGCATTGCCAGGAACTGGCGCAATCGTATTTATCATGACGCAGGTATGAGAGTATGTAAGTGACCCTATTCTGCCTTGAGCAGCAAGCCACCGTTCCGTTAAGCTCAGCGTTGCAAGACTTTTGCCTCGCTCAAACCCTGCGCCACCGTGGCATAGCGCAGCGCCACGCGCAGCTCGGCCTTGAGCCGGGTGTTGTCCATGCGGCGTGACTCGCTCATGAAACTCAGCAGCATCAATGGCAACTGCGCTGTGGCCGTGTCACGCGGCACCCGGGGTGGTCGTGGCAGGCCGTAAAGGTCGGCAGCCAGGTCAAAGTAATCACCCATCTTCAGGCAAGTGTCGTCATTGACGTTGTAGACCCGACCGGGGCGGCCGCGCCACACGGCAGCAATACAAGCGCGCGCCAAGTCGTCGGCATGGATGTGGTTGGTATAAACATCATCGCTGGCTTGCAGCACCGGCGTGCCCTTGAGCAGCCGTTCACGCGGCGTGCCGCCCTCGCGATCAGGCGCATAAATGCCCGGAATACGCAAAATGGCAACCGGCACCTCCGCAGCCCGGCCAAAGTGCCGGATGCGCTGCTCAGCGTCAATGCGCCGCTGCGCACGGGCAGTGGCAGGGTTTGGCACCCGCCCCTCGGTGACCACCTCCCCCTGGCAGTCACCATAAACACCGCTGGTGGAGCCATACACCAGGCTTTGAACGGACGAGCGCCGCCGCAGCACCTGCAGCAGCGCCTGGGTGCGCGGGTCTTGCGGCCCGCTGCCGGGCGGTGGCGCAAGGTGTAAAACACGGGTGGCCAGACCGCTCAAGCGCTTGAGGCTGGCGGGCTTGTCCAGATTACCCAGCAGCGGCGTGATGCCCGAGGCCCGCAGCTCCGCCACGCGCGCGGTCTGCGAGGTGAGCGCCAGCAAGCGCACGCGCAGGCCCAGCTGGCGCGCCACACGCAGACCGACATCACCACAACCGACCAGCAACACGCGCTCGCGCCGGAAACGCGCCGGCAAAGCCCCGGGGCGAGTGGCGTACATGAGCGTATGGGGGCTTCGCAATGCAGGCAAAATTGACTCCTTTTAAAAACTGAATGTTTGAGGATAACCACAATATGACCGGCAACGCCAGCCCAAGTGTTTTTCAGATCACCATCGAGCCCAGCGGCCGCACATTCACCACGCCGGCGGACGAAACCATCCTGGCAGCCGGTATTGCGCAGGGCATCAACCTGCCCTACGGCTGCAAGGACGGGGCCTGCGGCTCATGCAAATGCAAAAAAATCAGCGGCAGCGTGCACCACGGCGCACACCAGAGCAAGGCCCTCAGCGAGGCCGAAGAAGCCCAGGGTTTTGTGCTGACCTGCTGCGCCAGCCCATTAAGCGACGTGGTGCTGGAGTCGCGCCAGGTGACGCTGGCCGGCGCCTTTGCCATCAAGAAAATGCCGACACGCATCAAGCTGATGGAAAAAAAATCACCCGATGTGATGCGCCTGCTGCTGCAAATGCCGGCCAACGACACCTTTGCCTACCATGCCGGTCAGTACATCGAATTTTTACTGCAGGGCGGCGTGCGCCGAAGCTACTCCATGGCCAGCGCACCGCAGCTGATCGAGCAGGGGCTGGAGCTGCACATTCGCCACATGCCTGGCGGAAAATTCACCGACCAGGTTTTTGGCAGCATGAAAGAGCGTGACATCTTGCGCATTGAAGGCCCTTTTGGCAGCTTTTACCTGCGTGACGACAGCGACAAGCCGATTATTCTGCTGGCCTCGGGCACCGGCTTTGCCCCGGTCAAGGCCATCATCGAGCACATGCAGTTCAAGGGCATCACACGCCCGGTCACGCTGTACTGGGGTGGCCGCCGTCCCTTTGACCTCTACATGGATGACTGGGTACAAGCCAAATTGGCCGAAATGGCGAACCTGCGCTATGTGCCGGTGGTGTCCAACGCGCTGCCGGAAGACCACTGGCAAGGGCGCACCGGTTTTGTCCACCGCGCCGTGCTGCACGACCTGCCCGACCTGAGCGGCCACCAGGTTTATGCCTGCGGTGCGCCCATTGTGGTGGACTCGGCGCGTGCCGACTACCTGGCCGCCGGTTTGCCAGAAGATGAGTTTTATGCCGATGCATTTACCTCGGAGGCGGACAAGGTGACAGCATGATTCCATGCGGATTCTCAAGCCATGCTTACATTTTGATACCCAATGTGGGCCAACGCACAAACCAAAACGCAGCGTCACTGGTATAACTTGGCTTTGTAAATAAACATGAAGGAAGCACCATGACAAACCTGAAATTTCGCGCTCGTCCGGCACTTGCCGCTCTGAGCGCTGCCCTGATTCTGCTGACCGGCTGTGCCAACATGTCGGACGCCCAACGCAGCTCCGCCATTGGCGCAGGTGTGGGTGCGCTGGCAGGCGCTGCCATCGGCGACAGCAGCAAGTCGGCGGTCATTGGTGCTGGCGTGGGTGCACTGGGTGGCTACATCTGGTCCACCCAGATGGCACAGAAAAAAGCGGCCATGGAGCAGGCCACCGCCGGCACCGGCGTGGACGTGACGCAAACCGCTGACAACCAGCTCAAGCTCAACATCCCGAGCGACATCTCGTTTGACGTCAACAGCGCCGTCATCAAGCCCAACCTGCGTCCCATCCTGGACCAGTTTGCCCAAGGCCTGGCCAATCAGCCCAACACCGAAATCCGCATTGTGGGTCACACTGACAGCACCGGCTCGGACGCCATCAACAACCCGCTGTCGGTCAACCGGGCGGCCAGCGCGCGCAACTACCTGATTTCACGCGGTGTGAACGGCCAACGCATCCAGATTGACGGCCGCGGCTCGTACGAGCCCGTCGCCGACAACTACACCGAAGCCGGCCGTGCCAAAAACCGCCGCATCGAGATGTTTTTGGCTGAGCGCGCGCGCTAAAGCACGTTGAGCGCCAGGCCTTCATCGGCCCAGTCAAAATGGCGGACCGCAACAAGGCCCGCCATTTTTTTGGTTGAATTCGGCCTGCCTCGGTGGGCGTGAAAAGCCTCAATCAATCTTGGCGCCGGTCTCGAACCACTGCTTGATCACCATGCGCTCGGCTTCCGAAATGCCGGTGGTGTTGGTCATGGGCATGAGCTTGCTGACCACCACCTGCTGGTAGATGGCTTGCGCATGCAACTTGACGTTGGCGGCCGAGTCGAGCCGCACGTTTTTCATCTGTACCTGTGCGCCATGGCACAGGTAACAGCGTTGCGCCAGGATGGGCTGCAGCGTGGCGTAGCCAATGGCGCCGCCCACGCTGGTGTCCACCGCATCAACAGCGGCGGCCGGTGTCGTCTTGAGTGGTTCGGGCGCCAGCCAGACCACCATGGCCACAATCACCGCCACGCCGACGCCAGCATAGGGCCGGGGGTTGGCGTTGCGGCCCAGTTTGAAGCCGTGGCGCATGACAAAGAACTGGCGGATGGCAGCGCCGGCAAACATCATGGCCATCAGCACCAGCCAGTTTTGTGGATGCGTGTAGGTAAAGCTGTAGTGGCCGCTGAGCATGGCAAACAGCACCGGCAGCGTGAAATAAGTGTTGTGCACGCTACGCTGTTTGCCGCGGATGCCATGGATCGGTTCCACCGGCGCACCGGCCTTGATGGCGGCCACCATCTTGCGCTGCCCCGGAATGATCCAGTGCGCCACGTTGGCACTCATGCTGGTCGCCAGCATGGCGCCCACCAGCAAAAAGGCGGCGCGCCCGGCAAACCAGTGGCAGGCCAGCCAGCTCGCCACACACACCAGCAGTAACACCAGGGCGCCGACGATCGCATCACCGTTTTTGCGCTTCCCGTAAATGCGGCAGATCAGGTCATACAGCAGCCAGAACACCACCAGGAACAGAATCGCCACGGTGACAGCCTGCCAAGGCACCCAGTCCATTTTGGACTTGTCGATCAGGTAGGTGCCCGCACTCCACAGGTAGGACACGGTGAACAGCGCAAAGCCGGTGAGCCAGGTGCTGTAGCTTTCCCAGTAAAACCAGTGCAGTTGTTTGGGCAACTGCGGCGGGCTCACGGCAAACTTGACCGGGTGATAGAACCCGCCGCCGTGCACCGCCCACAGCTCGCCACTGACGCCCTGTTTCTTCAGGTCGTCGTCCTCGGGCGGGGTCAGGCTGCTGTCCAGAAAGACAAAGTAAAACGAGGAACCGATCCAGGCGATGGCTGTGACCACATGCGCCCAGCGCAGCAGCAGGTTGAGCCAGTCCAGAATATAACTTTCCATCATGCGTCCTTGGTTTGATGCTTGTCATCGCGAGCGAAGCGCGGCGATCCAGGGGGTCGTGGATTGCTTCACTTTGTTCGCAATGACGGAATGTCGTCGACTGTTGAGTTCGATTGCAAAAGTTGTGCCGCCACGGCAACGGCGATCACCCCGGGTGCCTTGCCGGCAATGCCTGGCACCCCAATCGGGCAAGTCACTTGCGCCAGTTCCGCCTCACTGAAACCGCGCTCGACCAGGCGATGGCGAAAGCTCGCCCATTTGCTGCGGCTGCCGATCAGGCCGATAAAGGGCAAATCATTCTGTACACGCTGGCGCAGCAGGCAGGCCGCCACCACGTCCAGGTCTTCGGCGTGGCTGAAGCTCATGATCAGCACCCGGGAGTCAGGCGTCAGCCCGGCCACGGCACGCTGCACCGGCTCGGAATGCTCGGCATGAACGTTGGTGGGCAGGGTGTCAGGAAAAATACCGTCACGACTGTCAAGCCAATGCACCAAAAACGGCAAATGGCCCAGCACCTGCACCAGTGCCGCCGCCACATGGCCACCGCCAAACAGGGCTACCGGCGGCCACAGCGCCTGCTGCGCGGCAAAGTGCCGGTGCAAGCGCGGCCGGTCTGACGCGATGACCGGCTCAAATTGCAGCGTAACCTCGCCGCCACAGCACTGGCCCAAGGACGGTCCCAGGGCAAAACGCCGGGTGCTCAGACCCGATGGATGGTTTAAAAATTGCCGCGCCTGGTCAGTGGCTTGCCACTCCAAATGACCACCACCAATACTGCCAAAAGTGCTGTCAGCAAACACCGCCATCCAGGCGCCTGCCTCACGCGGCACCGAGCCACGATGCGCCTGCACCGAGACCAGCACGGCCGGTTGTGCGCTCAAAAGCTTCAAAAAATGCGCTTCGACAGTCACAATTGATTACCCTTTTAGCGCTAACCCAGAAGACAACCCTGGCTTTTTGAGGCACATTACGGGTTTGTCAGTGGCGGGCAATGTCATAACGCGCAAGCCAGTCATTTTTTCGAGACAACTCATGAACATATTTGCCTCATTACGCTTCAAGCAGGTTTCGTTGCGTCTGGTGGCTGGCGTGGCGGCAATTTTGGCCGGCTGTACCTCGACACCCCTGCCTCCGCCCCCGCCCTTGCCCGTCCCCGTGGCACCCCCGCCCGCCCCCGTGGTGGTGGCCCCCCCGCCCGCGCCTGTGCCCACTTATGTATCGAACGCCGTCACGCCCCGCGCTTACCGGCTGGATGCGGCCAGCCACTTGTACGAACGCAATGTGCGGCGCGTGTACCGCGGCAAGATGCCGCCCCTGCTTTACGCTGTGGGAGTGTTGCAGATCGAGGTGGACGGCATGGGCCTGGTCACCAGCACCAGCTGGATGCGGGCGCCCAGTCACGCCCCCGAGGTCATGGTCGAAATCGAGCGCACCGTGCGCCTGGCCGCACCCTACCCCGCCCCGGTGCGCATGGGCCGTGTCACTTACACCGACACCTGGCTGTGGCACAAAAGCGGTCTGTTCCAGCTCGATACGCTGACGGAGGGTCAGTTGTAACAACCCCACCTCACGACCCCCGATAGGTTGAATAGCTCCACGGACTCACCAGCAGCGGCACGTGGTAATGCTGCTCAGGGCTGGCCACGCCAAAGTCCAGACTCACCTGGTTCAAAAAATTGGGCTCTGGCAAAGCCACGCCGCAGGCCTTGAAATACGCCGCCACATCAAACACCAGCCGATAGGTTCCGAGCAGAAGTTCAGTACTGTCAAGCAATAGTCCGTTTGGATTACGACCGTCCTGATTCAACACGAACTGCTTGAGCGGCTTCAAGGTGTCACCCTCCGTGGCGTACAAAGTCACCTGCATGCCGGCAGCCGGCGTGCCATGCATGGTGTCCAAAACATGCGTACTCAGTCCCATGGTGAAGCCCTCAGAAATTTGATCAAAGTGTATACACTGCAATGCAGTACGCCACTGTCTTCGCCCAAATTCATGAGCCACTACAACAGCACCCTGCCCTACCCGCGCGACCTCAAGGGTTACGGCCCCACACCGCCCCATGCCCGCTGGCCCAATCAGGCGCGCATTGCGGTGCAGTTTGTCCTGAACTATGAAGAAGGCGGCGAGAACTGCGTGCTGCACGGCGACGCGGGCAGCGAGCAATTTTTGTCCGAAATGGCCAATCCGGCCAGCTACCCGGACCGGCACATCAGCATGGAAGGCATCTACGAATACGGCGCCCGTGCCGGTGTGTGGCGCATCCTGCGCGAGTTTGAGCAGCGCGGCCTGCCACTCACGGTGTTTGGCGTCAGCATGGCCTTGGCACGTTACCCGGAGCTGGTGCAGGCCTGCCAACAATTGGGCCACGAGATTGCTTGCCACGGCTGGCGCTGGATTCATTACCAGAACCTCCCTGAGGAAGTGGAGCGAGAGCACATGGCGCGCGGCATGGAGATTTTGACGAGCCTGATGGGCACGCGCCCGCTGGGCTGGTACACCGGGCGCGACAGCCCCAACACGCGCCGCCTGGTGGCCGACTATGGCGGTTTTGCCTACGACAGTGACTACTACGGCGACGACCTGCCGTTCTGGATGAAAGTGGCCAAAACCAACGGCGAGGTGGTACCGCAACTGATCGTGCCCTACACGCTGGACTGCAACGACATGCGTTTTGCGCTGCCACAGGGCTACGCTTACGCTGACCCGTTTTTTCAGTACCTCAAGGACACGTTCGACGCGCTGTATGCCGAGGGCGACCCGGCCGGGCTAGACGCTCCCAAGATGATGAGTGTGGGCATGCACTGCCGCCTGCTGGGTCGGCCCGGGCGCATTGTGGCCCTGCAACGCTTTCTGGACTACATCGGCCAGCATGACAAGGTGTGGGTGTGCCGGCGCATCGACATTGCCCGGCACTGGCGGGCCACGCACCCCTATTCAATTTGAGGCTTGACACCATGCCCCTGACCCTGGACCAACTCAACAGCGCCCCGGCCGATGCGGCCTTGCAACTGCTCGATGGCCTGTACGAACACTCGCCCTGGATCGCCGAGGCAGCGCTGGCACAGCGTCCATTTGTGTCGCTGCCCCAGCTCAAATTCATCTTGACGCAAGTGGTCAGCAGCGCCGCGCGCGATGCCCAGCTGGCTCTGATCTGCGCTCACCCGGAACTGGCGGGCAAAGCCATGGTCACCCATAGCCTGACAGCCGAATCCACCTTAGAGCAAAGCAAGGCCGGGCTGACCCACTGCAGCGCCGACGAATTTGCCAAGCTGCAGCAGCTGAATGCCGACTACAACGCCAAATTTGGCTGGCCGTTCATTCTGGCAGTGCGCGGCCCGCGCGGCCTGGGCCTGAGCCGGACCGAGATCATTGCCACCTTTGAGCGGCGCTTGCACGGCCACCCCGACTTCGAGCTGCAGGAGTGCCTGCGCAATATCCACCGCATTGCCGAGATTCGCCTCAATGACAAGTTTGGTGTCAGCCCCGATCTGGGCGACCGGGTGTGGGACTGGCAGGAGCAACTGAGCCGGTACTCAGAGGCGCCCGATCAACTCACCGTAACCTACCTGACCGACGCGCACCGCGCCTGCGCCGTCTTCATTGCAGCGCAAATGCGGGCCTGTGGCTTTGACAGTGTGACCGTTGACGCCGTGGGCAATGTGGTGGGACGCTATGACGGGATGACGGCAGGCCAAACCTTGCTCGCCGGCAGCCACTACGACACGGTGCGCAACGGCGGCAAATACGACGGCCGGCTTGGTATTTTTGTGCCCATGGCCTGCGTGCATGAGTTGCACTGTGCGGGCAGACGCCTGCCCTTCGCCATCGAGGTGGTGGCCTTTGCCGAAGAAGAGGGCCAACGCTTCAAGGCCACCTTTCTGGGCTCGGGCGCACTCACCGGCGACTTCAACCCGGCCTGGCTCGACCAGCGCGATGCCGACGGGGTGTCGATGCGCGACGCCATGCAACAGGCGGGGCTGTGCGAAACGAACGAGACCAACACCGTACTGAAGCAAATTGCCAGCTTGCAGCGCGACCCGGCGCATTACCTGGGCTTTGTCGAAGTGCACATCGAGCAGGGCCCTGTGCTCAACGCACTGAACCTGCCGCTGGGCATCGTCACCTCCATCAACGCCAGCGCGCGTTACAACGGCGAGGTGGTGGGTACCGCCTGCCACGCGGGCACCACGCCCATGAAACAGCGTGCGGACGCCGCCTGCGCGGTGGCCGAATTCATGCTGGCCTGCGAACAACGCGCTACGCGCGACGGCGACTCGGTCGCCACCGTGGGCCAGCTCAACGTGCCCAACGGCTCGGTCAATGTGGTGCCGGGCCGCTGCCAGTTTTCGCTTGATCTGCGCGCGCCCAGCAACGCGCAGCGTGACGCCCTGCAGGCCGACCTGTTGCGCGCCTTGGCCGACATCTGCGCGCAACGCAAGGTCAGCCATCACCTCACCGAATCCATGCGCGCCAGCGCCGCACCCAGCGCGCCGGAGTGGCAAAGTCGCTGGGAAAACGCGGTGGCCAACCTGGGCCTGCCTGTTTACCGCATGCCCAGTGGTGCCGGCCACGACGCCATGAAACTGCATGACATCATGCCGCAAGCCATGCTGTTTGTGCGCGGCCAAAACGCCGGCATCAGCCACAACCCACTCGAATCCAGCACCAGCGACGACATGCAACTGGCAGCGCAGGCTTTTGGGCACCTGCTGATGCAATTAGCCATTGACATGCCCAATGGATTGCCGCGTCGCTAACGCTCCTCGCAATGACAGCCTACCACCATGACCCCCTACACCCAACTTGATGCCTGGATCGACGCCCACTTTGACGAACAGGTGCGCTTCCTGCAGGAACTCATTCGCGTGCCCACCGACACACCGCCGGGCAACAACGCGCCCCACGCCGAGCGCACGGCCGAATTGCTGCAGGCCATGGGCATCGAGGCCGAAAAGCACCCGGTGCCTGCGCCTGAGGTGCAAGCCGCCGGACTGCAAAGCATTACCAACCTGATCGTGCGCCGCCGTTACGGCTCCGGCGGCAAAACCATTGCGCTCAATGCCCATGGCGACGTGGTGCCCCCGGGCGAGGGCTGGACCCACGACCCCTACGGCGGCGAAATCGAGGACGGCAAACTCTACGGTCGAGCCAGCGCGGTGAGCAAGTGCGACTTTTCCACCTTCACCTTCGCCATGCGCGCGCTCGAGGCCGTGTGCCAACCGAACAAGGGCGGCATTGAGCTGCTGTTCACCTATGACGAGGAATTTGGCGGTGAAGTGGGCCCGGCCTGGTTGCTGCGACACCAACTGACCCGGCCCGACCTGATGATTGCCGCGGGTTTCAGCTACCAGGTGATCACCGCGCACAATGGCTGCCTGCAACTCGAAGTCACCGTGCACGGCCAGATGGCGCACGCCGCCATTCCCGAATCGGGCGTCGATGCCTTGCAGGCCGCGGTGCAGATATTGAGCGTGCTGTACGCGCAAAACACCCGGTACAAGGACATCAGCTCTAAGGTTCAGGGCATCAACCATCCTTATCTGAACGTCGGTCTGATCAGTGGTGGCACCAACACCAACGTGGTGCCGGGAACGGTCAGCTTCAAGTTGGACCGACGCATGATCCCCGAAGAGAACGCCACCGAGGTCGAGGCCACGCTGCGCCA
>JBASJO010000148.1:0-5884 GCA_049655365.1 Rhodoferax sp.
CTGCGCCACCTCACCTTCGCGCACGTCGCGCAATTTGACCAGTCGCGTTTCATCTTCATAGCGCAGTGGCAAGTGCAAGGCCAGGTCAATCGGGCGTACCAGTCCGAGCTTGCGCAAGACCTTTTGCGGGCCAGTCAGCGGCTTGACGGCTGGAGTTACAGGCGGGAGTGGCATACGCCAATTTTGCATGCAATCAGAAAGCGATTTCATTATCATCACGCCATGTCCGCCCGCCCTGCCTTGCCTGACCGCCAGTTCACATGGTTGCATGCGCCACTGCGCCATTGGCACAGCTGGTGGCACATGTTTTATGTGGGTTCGGTGGTGCTGGCGCTGGCGCTCAGCCCGAGCAGCTATACGCCCGAGTTTCGGCGCCTTACCGCAAAGTACATCCACGCCAGCACCTGGCGGGTGATCCCCTGGTTCACGGCGCTTTCAGCCTTGCTGAGCCTGGTGTTGATTCGCATTGTGGTGGTGACCGCCCTGAGCTACGGCTTGTCGCAATATGCCCTGCAAATGGTGGTGCGGGTGCTGGTGCTGGAGCTCATCCCGCTGGCAGCCGCCTTGTTTGTCGCCTTGCGCGCGGGTCTGGCTTTTAACGCTGGCGCCGTCGGTGTGGCAGCCCAGCCCGCCATGACGCCAAGGACACTCGACCTGGCTCACCTGCGCGACCATTTGACGCCACGCGTACTGGCCGATGCCTTTGCGGTGCTGGCCCTGGCCATGCTCAGCAGCGTGGTGATTCTGGTATTGACTTACCTGACCGTTTATGGTCTGTCGCCCTGGGGCTTGCCTGGTTTCACCCGTACCGTGGGCCAGGTGTTTGATCTGCAGGTCAGCCTGGGCTTCATACTGAAAACCCTGTTTTTCAGTATGGCGGTCGCCGTGGTGCCCATGGCCGCCAGCCTGGAGGCCACGCAACAGCGCGTCACAGATACGATCCAACCAGGCGCCGTGCGACTGTTCCTGGTCCTGTTTTTGCTGGAAGCGACCTCGCTTGTCGTCAAATACGCCTGACTCACCCGGAACCGCCCATGACCGATACCACCGAAACCAGCCCAGGCATCACCCACATCGAGCGCCGCGCCAAGGGGCTGTTATTGCTGATGGCCGCCTTGGTGGCGGGCTTTGTGCTTTATGTGATGGTGGCCCGCGGTGTGTTTGAGAGCACCCAGCAGTTGGTGCTGATCTCGGACGACTCCGAGGGCGTCATCGTGGGCATGGACCTGACGTTTTCCGGTTTTCCCATCGGCCGGGTGCGGCGCATCGAACTGGCGCCCGATGGCATGGCCCGCATGGTGGTTGACGTGCCCCACAAACAGGCGCACTGGTTACGCAGTTCCAGCATTTTTACACTGGAACGAGGCATGGTGGGTGACACCCGTATCCGCGCCTACAGCGGCATCCTGAGCGACCCACCACTGCCCCCCGACTCGGAGCGCACGCTGCTGCGCGGCGACACCTCGGCTGAAGTGCCACGCCTGATCGCCTCGGCCCGTGTTCTGCTGGAAAACCTGGAAGCCATGACCGGCACCGAGTCACCCCTCAACGCCAGCCTGGGACAACTTAAAACCACCACCGAGCGCATGAACGGCCGTTATGGCGTGTTGACCGGTGTCATGGGCAGCGAGAGCAACGCCAAACAAATCATCCAGACGCTGGAGCGCACCAACAGCCTGCTGGCCAAAGCGGAGCAACGCATGTTTGGCAGCGGTGGCCTGGTGGACGCCACCCAGGCCACTTTAAAAAGCACCCAGGCCACCCTGGACAGTGGCCAGGCGGCGCTGGACCAATTGCAGAACGCCATCGGCGACACCCGCAACACTTTGAAAAACGTCGACGCGGTGCTGGCCGAAGCCCAGGCGGTGGGTGCCAATGCGCGCCTTGCCAGCACCGACCTGGGCGCCTTGCGCGTCGAAGTCGAGGCCAGCTTGCGCCGCCTGAGCCAGCTCACCGACGAGATCAACCGCAAGTGGCCTTTCGCCCGCGATACCGAGATCAAGTTGCCATGAAACGTTTTTTAGCCCTGACTACCGCCCTGCTGCTGGTCGCTTGTGCCAGCGCACCACCGCCACCCGAATGGCAAAGTCAATCGTTTGCAGCGCTCAAAAGTCACACGGCAGCTTACCTGCGCGGCAACACGCGGGTGGCAGATGTCGAATTTGAGCGCGCCAAAGCCGAAATTGCCCGCACCGGCCGCCCCGACCTGATGGCACGCATTGAGCTGCTGCGCTGTGCCACGCAAGTGGCCAGCCTGGTCATGGACCCCTGCGTGGCTTACCACGCCCTGGCACAGGACGCCGCGCTGGCAGAACAGGCCTACGCCCGCTTCATCGCGGGGCGCTGGGACACGCTGCAAGCGCCACATTTACCCTTGCACTATCGCGCATTGGTGACCCAAACCCAGGCATCGGTGAGGCAGAACGCCAAGCCCGAACAGGGCGCAAACGCCCAAATCCCAAGCAAACTCCTTCGAATTGAAGATCCGTTGGCGCGCCTGGTGGCCGCCGGGGCGTTGATTCAAAGGGAGCCTTTGAGCAACGCGGACATTGATCTGGCGGTTGAAACCGCGTCAGCGCAGGGCTGGCGCCGGCCCTTGCTGGCCTGGCTTGGCGTGCAGCTCAAACGCAATCAAAGCCTTGGCAACACCGGGGCTGCAGCCGCCATTCAGCGGCGCATTGATTTGGCGCTGTAGGGCGTTTCAAAACGGCATTTTGGGCATACCTTTCATGCCGCCCATGCGTTTCATCATTTTCATCATGCCGCCGCCCTTCATCTTCTTCATCATGTCCTGCATTTGCTCAAATTCCTTGAGCATGCGGTTGACTTCCTGCACCTGAACCCCGGCGCCAGCAGCAATGCGGCGCTTGCGGGTGGCCTTGATGAGCTCGGGTTTACGACGCTCCAGTGGCGTCATGCTCTGGATGATGCCCTCCTTGCGCTTGACATCTTTTTCAACCTTGCCCATGTCCATCTGACCGGCTTTGGCCGCCATGGCGGCAGGCAGTTTGTCCATCAGACTGCTCAGGCCGCCCATTTGCTTCATTTGTTGGATCTGGCTTAAAAAGTCGTTGAGATCGAAGCTGGCACCACTTTTGACCTTGGCTGCCAGCTTCTGAGCCGAGGCCATGTCGACCCCCGCCGTGACCTGCTCGACCAGCGCCAGAATATCGCCCATGCCCAGAATGCGGCCAGCGTGGCGTTCGGCATCAAACACCTCCAGTCCGTCGAGCTTCTCGCTGGTACCGGCAAACTTGATCGGCGCACCAGTGACCTGGCGCACCGACAAAGCCGCACCACCACGCGAGTCGCCGTCGAGCTTGGTCAGGATGATGCCGGTCAGGGGCAAGGCCTCCTTGAAGGCTTTGGCAGTATTGACCGCGTCCTGGCCCTGCATGGCATCCACCACAAAGAGGGTTTCCACCGGGTTGATGGCGGCGTGCAAGTCCTTGATTTCACGCATCAGCACGTCATCAATGGCCAACCGGCCCGCCGTGTCGACCAGCAAGACATCAAAATAATGTTTGCGTGCATAGTCCAGCGCAGCCAGCGCGATATCCACCGGCTTTTGCTCGGGCGTGCTGGGAAACCACTCGGCCCCCGCCTGCGCTGTGACGGTTTTGAGCTGCTCAATGGCGGCCGGGCGGTAAACGTCACCTGAGACCGTCAATACCTTCTTGTTGCGCTTCTCGATCAGGTGTTTGGCCAGCTTAGCAGTCGTGGTGGTTTTACCCGCCCCCTGCAAACCTGCCATCAGGATCACGGCCGGCGGTTGCGCCGCCAGGTTGATGTCGGCCACACCGTCACCCATGGTGGCGGCCAGCTCCTTATTCACAATGCTCACCAGAGCCTGGCCCGGTGTGAGCGAGCCCAGCACGTCTTGCCCCAGCGCCTTGTCCTTGACCCGGGCAATGAAGTCACGCACCACCGGCAGCGCCACGTCGGCCTCCAGCAGTGCCATGCGCACCTCGCGCAGCATGTCGGCCACATTGGTTTCGGTGATGCGGGCCTGGCCGCGTATTTCTTTAACCAGGCGCGAGAGTTTGTCGGTGAGAGCGGAGGCCATAGGATATTTTTCCGGCAAACGGAACCTGAGTTAATGCCAAGGGTGTGAAGACAGGATACAAAACGCTAAACTGTGCGCATGATTTTAGCCAGTGCTACTCCCCTCACTCTCACCCTGGCGCTGGGCGCGTCGGCGGCTTATGCGGCGTCTGCCACGGGAGCCTCTCGCGCTGGCAAAACGCTGCCCCGTATCACGGCCTGGCTGGCGTGGTGTTTGCATGGGGTACTGCTGGCCTGGGGACTTTGGGGAAGCGAGCCACGATTTGGTTTTGCGCCCGCATTGTCCGTCACCACCTGGCTGGTCGGCTTGGTGTATGCCGCTGAAAACTACGTTTTCCCACAGCTCAGAACACCTTGGCTGTTGTCGGGTGCGGGCTCTGCGGCCGTGCTGCTGGCCCTGCTGTTTCCGGGCAATACCCTCAATCCCAGCGCCTCGACCTGGCTGCCCCTGCACTGGGCGCTGGGAATTGCCTCTTACGGCTTGTTTGCCGTGGCCGTCGTGCACGCCTGGCTGATGACCCGCGCCGAAGCACGCATACGTGTGGCCGCCAACGCCGCCAGCGGCTTGCCCCTGCTGACCATGGAACGGTTGACCTTTCGCTTTGTCAGCCTCGGATTTGTCTTGCTGAGCGCGACCTTGCTGGCCGGCTTTTTCTTTGGCAACCATCTGTATGGTGCCAGCCACGCCATCAAATGGGATCACAAAACCATTTTTTCGGTGTTGTCCTGGCTGACGTTTGCTGTTCTTATGGTGGGCCGAATCCGCTTTGGCTGGCGCGGCAAACGTGCAGTGCGATTTCTTTACGCTGGCTCGGGCCTGCTGTTATTGGCTTATGTAGGCTCGCGTTTTGTCATGGAAATCGTGCTGGGGCAGGCGCTGTGAAAGGCTTGCTGATTTTGCTGGTGGTGCTGGTCGGCGTCTGGTTCTGGCGCAATCGTGCATCTGCCATCAGCCAGCGCCCGCCGGCGTCGTCCGATCCGACGCCCATGCCACTCGACACCGTGGCCTGCAGCCGCTGTCATGTGCACATTCCCCGTGCCGAGGCGATTCAGGGTCAGCACGGAAGTTATTGCGGGCAGGAGCACCTGGATCAATCGGAACCCTGAATGAAGTTGCCCGCGCTGGCATCACTCTGGTCAGGAAAGCAGTCGTACCAGACCGACTTCAACGACCACCCCGACGAATTTGACCGTCTGTGGCGCAGTTTCATGACCGCTCGTGCCACCCTGGGCGGGGTGCTGGTGGTACTGCAGGCCAGCCTGCTGGGCCTGGCCGCAGCGCCCAGCCTGACACCCCTGTTGATCTGTCTGGCCTACCTGGTCGCCACGTTGGCAGAGCGAATGATGTCAGCACCGAAACAATTGGGGCTGCGCTTCAATGGTGCCTGGCTGCGCACGCTGGGCGTCGACCTACTGGCCTTTGCCGCGCTGCAAACCCTGCAGGACAGCAGTATCAATTACACCCCGCTATTTGCCTTGCCGGTGCTGATGGCCTCGGTCCTCGGTTCACAGTTGCTGGCCCTGGCCAGCGCGGCCAGTGTCACCTTGCTGTTGTTTGCCTATGCAGGCTGGCTGTCCCTGCAAGCCCCCTGGAGTGCCAGCGCCCTTTTCTCACAGGCTGCGCTGACGGGCGCCGGCTGTTTTGCCATTTCCTTTATTGCCCGACAAATGGCGAGCCGGCTGGCCAGCATTGAACTCAAGGCCCAACGTAGTCAACTGGCCGCAGCAGTGCAGCGGCAAGTCAACGAACTGATCATCGAGACCCTGGGCGATGGCGTGCTGGTGGTCGATGCACAGTACCTGGTGCGATCCGCCAACC
>JBASJO010000149.1:0-2175 GCA_049655365.1 Rhodoferax sp.
ATGGACGGTAGCCTGGAAGGCGATGGCAAGACCATTGCCAGCTACGAGTACAACGTTGAAGTGACCCGCAAAGTGGTCGATATGGCGCACGCCGTGGGGGTCACGGTGGAGGGTGAGTTGGGTTGCCTGGGTTCGCTGGAAACCATGAAGGGCGACAAGGAAGACGGCCATGGCACCGACGCCACCATGACCCGCGAGCAAATGCTGACCGACCCCGAGCAGGCCGCCGACTTTGTCAAACGCACCCAGCTCGATGCGCTGGCCATCGCCATCGGCACCAGCCACGGCGCCTACAAGTTCACGCGCAAACCCACCGGCGACATTCTGGCGATTGACCGCGTGATGGAAATCAACAAACGCCTGCCCAACACCCATCTGGTGATGCACGGCTCCAGCAGCGTGCCGCAGGAGTCGCTGGCGCTCATCAACCAGTACGGCGGCAAGATGAAAGAGACCTATGGCGTGCCGGTCGAGGAAATCCAGAAGGCCATCAAATACGGCGTTCGCAAGATCAACATCGACACCGACATCCGTCTTGCCATGACGGCCGCCGTGCGCAAGTACATGTTTGAGAACCCCGACAAGTTCGATGCCCGTGACTGGCTCAAACCGGCCCGCGAAGCCGCCAAGGTCCTGTGCAAGCAGCGCTACCTGCAGTTTGGTTGCGAAGGCCAGGGTGCCAAGATCAAGGGCCACAGTCTGTTTGAGGTGGCCGGGAAATATGCCCGCGGTGAGCTGGCGCAGGTGGTGAACTGACCTCCTTTTGCTTTGACGTGCTCAAAAAGCCACCTGCGGGTGGCTTTTCGCTACTGTGCGCGGCTATTGAATCTAAACTCGCAATATCTTTTAAACCCCAATTTTTGAGTTAACGCACCATGACCCCATCCCAGGCAGCCCTGCACACCTCCAACATCACCTCCCTGCCGCTGTTGGCACGCGGCAAGGTGCGCGACAACTATGCGGTGGGCGACGACCGCATTCTGATGGTGGCCAGCGACCGCATCAGCGCCTTTGACGTCATCATGGGCCAGCCGATTCCGGGCAAAGGCGTGCTGCTGACACAAATGGCGCTGTTCTGGTTTGACAAGTTGGGCCCGAAGGGCCTGAACATCTGTCCGATCCATCTCACCGGCGAGGCGCCTGAAAGTGTGGTCACGGCGGCTGAAGTTCCGCAGGTGACAGGACGTTCGATGCTGGTCAAGCGCCTGAAGCCCATTCTGGTGGAAGCTGTGGTGCGCGGCTACCTGGCCGGCAGCGGCTGGAAGGAATACCAGGAAAACGGTGCGGTGTGCGGTGTCAAACTGCCCGCCGGCCTGAAAAATGCCAGTCAATTGCCCGAGCCCATTTACACCCCGGCGGCCAAGGCCGAAATGGGCGATCATGACGAAAACATCACGTTCGAGAAAACCGTCGAGATGATCGGGGCCGACCTGGCGACCCGCATCCGCGACATCAGCATTGCGCTGTACAAGGCGGCCAGCGCCTTTGCCGCCACCAAGGGCATCATCATTGCCGACACCAAGTTCGAATTTGGCCTGGACAAGGACGGCACGCTGATCTTGATGGACGAGGTGCTGACGCCGGATTCGTCGCGTTACTGGCCTGCCGAGAGTTATGTGGAAGGTGTCAACCCGCCCAGTTACGACAAGCAGTTCCTGCGCGACTGGCTGGAAACCGCCCTGGTCGCCGGCAAGCCCTGGAGCAAGAGCCCGCCGGCGCCACACCTGCCGCGCGAGGTCATTGAGAAAACTGCGGCCAAGTACCAGGAGGCACTGACCCGGCTCACCACTTAATTGAGCATCATGCTCAATTGACGGCGGTATCTGGACACCAGTGCCGCCTGCGGGTCTTCCTCAACCTGTACCTTGCCCAGTACCTCGATGCCGCCGGCAGCTTTGCCACCGGCTTGCGCTGCTGCCTTGGGTTTGGCCGGGGTCAGCAGTTCCAAAATGGCGACAAAGGCCTTGCGCGGCGCCTCATCGCCCCATTTTTTGTCGCGCATGATGATTTCCAGCAACTCGTCCATGGCGGCAGTCCACTCGCCCACAGCCATCAGCAGCCGGGCTTTGGCAAAACGGGTGTCAAAGTCGCGCTTGTTTTGGGTAATTTTTTTGTCAAACTGCTCAATCGTCCAGCTGGCATGGGGGCCGGTAGCGGCAGATTGAATGGCATCGA
>JBASJO010000150.1:0-2620 GCA_049655365.1 Rhodoferax sp.
TAGAGCAGCGCGGCCCAGGCACTGAACTGCAAGCGCGGTGCGCTGCCGGCAAAAAAGCCACCGCCCAGGTCACCACCCAGCCATTTCAAGGCCAGCGCCGCCAGGCTGGTGCCCAGCGCAATGCCGACGGCGCTGCCCAGCAAGCCCAGAAAAAGCGACTCCCACAACACCAGGCTCAGCCGTTTGTGCCCACTCAGGCCCAGCACCCCCAGCAGCGCAAACTGCTGCGCCCGTTTGGCCACGCTCAGGGACAGCACCGAGAACACCAGAAAGGCCCCGGTGAACAGGGCAATGAAAGCCAGCACCGTGAGGTTGACGCGGTAGGCGCGCGAGAGCTTGTTGATTTGCGACTGTGCGTCACCCGGTACCGTCAGGCTCAGGTTGGCGGGCCAGTCGGGTGCGCTGGTCAGACTGCGAACAAAGTCGTCGCGGTTGACGCCGGCCTTCAAGCGCAAGTCGATGCGGCTGAGCTGCCCCTGCTTGCCAAACAGCTCCTGCGCGGCGCCAAGGTCCATCACCGCCAGCGCCCGTCCCGAGGCGCGCACGCTACCGGCCACGCTGACCGTGACCGGCTCCAGGCCGCTTTGCAGTTGCAGCGTTGAGCCCGCCAGGGCAAGTGCGGCCGGGTTCAAAAACACCTGGCCAGGCGCAAACAACGCATAGCGGTCGGGCGCGGTCTGGTCGCCGCGGCGGGTGGGCAGCGGCATCAGGTCGGGCGCCACAAAGGCCACCACCAGCGCATCCACACCGACCACCTGCAGGCTGCGCTTGCCTTCTGGCAACAGGGCGTAGGTGCCCACTTCAAGCACTGGCGAGGCCAGCGCTACCTCGGGCAAGCGCGCCACGCGGGCAAACAAGGCCTCGTCAAACTGGCCTTGCACGCCGCGCAATTCCAGGTCGGGCTGGCCACTCACCGAGCGTGCCGCCTGTGAAAACTCGTCGAGCGCGCTGGCGTTGATCAAGTGAACCGAGAACGCCAGCGCCACCCCCAGCATGACCGCCACCACCGCCGCGGCATTGCGCCACGGGTGGTGTTTGAGTTCTTGCCAAGAGAAGGTTTTGAGCAGGTCAAGCATGGGGTGGGGAAGCCATCAAACCTGACGTGCAGGGGGTGCCATATTGTGAGCGGTTTTCAATGGCTCAGCTACGAACCGGGCACTGCCAAACTGCGCACTTGCAGTGATGTTGACGCCACCTCAAGCTTGCCCCGCATGCAGGGAGGGTGTATTGTTCGGGTCCACCATTGTCTGTTCCACTTTCACTGCATCTCATGCGCGATTCTAAAAACGCCTCCGAAACGGATAAGAAAATTCAGCCACCTTCAGTGAAAGCCCACGCCGACGACCTTCCCCTGCTGAGCGAGGTGAACGCCGCCTTCGTCCAGCGTTTTACTTCCATGAACGTCGCCGGGCGTGACGCGCAGCACCGGCCTGCGCTGGCGCGCGGGCTCGGCATCCGCGTCTCGCCCGACCGACGCACGTTGACGGTGTTCCTGAGCGAGACGCATTCGAGCCGGGTATTGGCATGCCTGCGCGAGAACGGCGCCATCGCTGTGGCGGTCACGCGGCCCAAGACCCACCAGACGCTGCAGTTCAAAGGGCAGGTGCGGAAGGTCGGGCCGCTGTCGGACGAAGACCGGCGGGAGATGGTGGCGTACCAGGAATCTTTCGTCACCGAGCTGGAGCAACTGGCTTATTCGGCCGAATTCACCCGCCAGCTTCTCGCCGGTTCTGAAAACGCCGTCGCGGTCGTGTTTGAGCCGGCGGCCATGTTCGATCAGACCCCAGGCCCGAAGGCGGGTGAGAAGCTGGGGTCGAAGTCATGAACATCACGCTCGAATCCTTGCGCCACTGCTTCGAGGGCGCCCAGCCGGCACAGATCGCCACTTGCGCGTCCGACGGCACGCCCAATGTGGCCTATCTTTCGCAGGTGCACTACGTGGACAGCGACCACGTGGCGTTGTCGTTCCAGTTCTTCAGCAAGACGCGCGAGAACGTGCTGGCCAATTCTTTTGCCCAGGCGCAGGTGATCGACCCGGCCACCGGCATCCAATACCAGCTTGCGTTGCAATACCTGCGCACCGAGACCGAGGGCCCGCTGTTTGAGTACATGAAGGCGCGGCTCGCTGGCGTGGCTTCGCTGACGGGCATGGGCAAAGTATTCAGGTTGCGCGGCTCCGATGTCTACCGCGTGCTCGACATCGAGTGCACCGAGCCCGCCGCACCGGCATGCGGCTCCATGCCGACGAACCGCATGCCGGCCTTGCGAGCCTGCTCGGAGCGCTTGGCGAAATGCGCTGATTTGTCGTCGCTGCTGGACGAACTGCTGGCCGGCCTGGCACGGCATTTCGGCATCGAACACGCCATGGTGCTGGTGCTCGATGCTGCGAACAATCGCCTCTACACCGTGGCGAGCCTGGGCTATGCGAAATCCGGCGCCGGTTCGGAAGTGGCGCTGGGCGCAGGCGTGATCGGGGTTGCCGCACAACAGCAGACGCCGATTCGCATCGCCTTCCTGACCGGCGACTACGCCTATAGCCTGGCCCTGCGCGACAGCCTGGGTGAGCGCTGCGAAAAGGAAATTCCCTTTCCGGGTCTGGCCGCGCCGCACAGTCAGTTGG
>JBASJO010000151.1:0-3269 GCA_049655365.1 Rhodoferax sp.
CCGGTTTAGACGATGTTGCGTGGCTTCAGGCTCATTTGCGTGAAGCTGTGCTTGTAAGGTGACTCACCGAGCTTGGTCAATGCGCCACGGCCCAGCTTGTAGCGGTAGTTGTTGGTCATCGGGTCGGGCACGGCCGACACCACCGCGTTGGCCGGCGATTTCGGGAAGTTGAAGTTGGCCTTGCAAACCCCTGGGCGCATTTCGTCCGACACCACAGCCACCGCCTGGAACTTGCCCACGGTAGTCATGATGTGCCCATCCTTCATGAGCTGGTTGAAGGTCAGGTCGGCATCCAGCACACCTTGGGGTTGCCCGGTCTGGATGTACACCGTGTCGTTCACAACTTCCACGTAGTCGCCTGATTCAATGCCCTTTTTCCTGGCGTCTTCGGGGTGGATGAAGATGAAGGCTTCGGGCCAGCGCTGCGACAGATAGGGTTTGCGCAAATCGTCAAAGCCTGACTGCCAGGTCTCGTTGACACGGCCATTGGTGACCCACAGCTCGCCCTTGTCGGCACGCGGCTTGATGGCATCGTAGTACTGGATCCAGCCGGCATATTTCCACGGCGACTTGAGCAAGATGGCCTTGCCGCTGTGGGTGTTGAAGGCATACAGCGCCGCAATCTGCACTTCGGCCTGCTCCATTTCACCCCAGTTGTTGCTCGGGTCATGCAGGCGCTGGGTACCGACCAGCTTGCCGTCGCGCACGCGGATCGGCGTCTGGATGCCGGTGGTGCCGTAAGTGCGCAGCAGCTCCTGCGCCTTGACGCCTTTTTCCTTGGCTTGCACGGCCAGCGGGTGGTAGTTGAGCACACCGCCGCGCGAGAAGCGGGCGGCCTCTTCAAACACGTCGTTGGAGTCTTTCCAGGCGTAGCCGCCGTCCTTGTCAAAGCCCATTTTCTGGGCGAACTTTTGCACAATCCACCAGTCGGGTTTGGACTCACCAGGGGCGTCGTAAAACTTGCTGTACAGGCGCAGGCGCCGCTCGGAATTGCAGCGGGTAAAGTTGTCCTCGCCCCATGACGACACCGGGAATACGATGTCGGCAAAGTCAGTGCCAATGGGTAACACCGGGTACAGGTCCGAGTTGGCCATGATCATGCCGCCGGAATCGACACGCTTCTTCAGGGTCTCGAAAATGGCGGCGCGGTCCAGACTGGTGATCTGGTGCGGGTTCTCGACCGTCAACTCGCGCATCTTTTTCTCCAGCGCGTTGGACCCCATCATCGAGGCTACCCAGGTGGTGCCGATGACCCAGGCAAAGCGCAGCTTGCCCTGCATCATCCAGAGGTCCAGGTTAAAGTCTTTTTTGCGCCGACCCGGATGTTTTTCAGGTGACAACCAGCCCGAGCCACCGCCCGCCGACAAACCGCCACGCTGGTGGCCACCGCCACGCGAAATCATGCGGCCCGGACGGTTGCCCGCACCGCAGATCAGGCCCAGTGAGGCAAACGAGGTGGTGTTCATGTAGTTGTTGGACCAGTAGTTGCCCTTCTCGCACATGAACGATGCTTTGACCGGCGTGCCATCCGCGTTAGGCTTGGCAACCCACTCGGCGGCGGTGCGAATGTCTTCGGCTTTCAGCCCCGTCATCTTGGCGGCCACATCCAGTTTGGATTCCTCCTGCGACAGGATGAATTTCTTGTAGTCGTCCCAGTCGCTTTGCCAGGTACCCCAGGTGGTGCGCCATTGCCAGCCGGTATTGCGGGTGCCTCGGCCGTAACCTTGGTCCACTTCCCAGGGCTTGGCGATCCACTTGTCGATGAACTCCTGGTCTTGCCAGTTGTTCTCGATGATGATGCGCGCCATGGCCATGTGCAAAATGGTGTCGGTGCCTGGAATGATGGGCAGCCACAAGCCGCGCTCTTCCTTGACCGCCCAGGCCACACCCATGGTCTTGTGCGGCGTGACGAAGATCATTTTTTTGCTGCCCGGCATGATGTGCGAGGTGAACAAGGTGGTCTTGGTCTCGTAAGGGTCCACGCCCGAAAAGAAGGCCACGTCGCAAGTGGCCCAGTCCTCGTAGCTGGAGGCAAACGAGTCAATGCCGGCGTCGTCCAGACCGGTGGCATCGTTGGTGGCAGAACACTTGTCGTGCCAGGCAAACGCCGGTGTGCCGATAGTGGTCATGGCCAGCTTGGTGATGGCATACACGTTCTCGAAATACTGGTACGAGTGCGACTTGACGCCCCAGGCGTGCTCGCCGTATTTGGCAATGATGTACTTGGAGATGTCGGCCATCACTTCGGTGGCCAGGTCCCAGCTGACGGGCGTCAACTTGCCGTTGAGCTTGATCATCGGGTGCTGCAAACGCTCGCGGGTGCGGTTGTCGGGGTTGAAGCATTTCTCGGCCAGCGTGCCACCGCGAATCGAGTGGTTGCCACCGACGTTGACCACGGTGGCATCCTTGTCGGGCACCACCACCACATGGTGTGGTTTGCCCTTGAAGCTCACGATGTTGTGCTGCGACGGGCTGACCCAGGCCGCCATCACGTTCTGGTGCGGAAAGTCCGACTTGATGGCGTTTTGCGATGCCTTGGCGCCGCCCTCTTTGCCCACCGGCCAGCGGTACACCTTGTAGCCGCAAGCCACAGTGCAGTAGTCGCAGGCCGTGGTCAAAACGTCCGCGTCCTTGGGCGGCAGCGGGACGAAGCTTTGTGCCGTGTAGTTGTCTTGGTTACTCATGTTGAACTCCTTAAGCGGTGCGTTTGGTGGTCATGGCGCTGTAGCCATACACAAGACCCATTACGCCCACGGCGTAGATGTCGTCGCCCTTGATCTCCAGCACGATCTGCGGCAGGCTCTCGGTGGCGTGGCCCGAGGCCACCATGCCGTGGCGGGTCAAATCAAATGTGGTCAGGTGCAATGGGCAGGGGCCCAGCACCTGATGCTCCGGTTTGTAGGTGCCGTCCAGCGGGCCACCCATGTGGGTGCACTGCTGGTTGAACGCCACGATGTCCTTGTCGGCCCCAAGACCGGCACCGGCTGGCGCGCCGAGCTTGACCAGGATGTTGCGGATGTCCGGGTAAGGGTAATTAAAGGTCACCGGCACACCCGTTTTCAGGGCGGCCAGGCTGCCAACTTTCTGGCGTGGGTAGCTGGCCTTGAGGGCTTGCGCCGCCTCGGTCGTGCCAGGGAAAAGCCCCAAACTGACCAGCACCACGCTGGCCCCGCCCGAGAGCAGCATTTGGCGACGGCTCATGCAGGCGCGCCCACCGCTGTGTTCGTGGCTGTGCTCTTTGTCCTGATGGACTGGAATGATTTTTTGGC
>JBASJO010000152.1:0-8273 GCA_049655365.1 Rhodoferax sp.
GCCATGGGTTTTTCAATGCGCCTGGTATTTGCCATGGTGCAGGCCGCGGGTGAGTATGTCGGCCTGCAGATGGGCCTGTCCTTCGCCGCATTCTTCGACCCCACCAGTGGCGGCAACACCACCGTCATTGCGCGCTTGCTCAACGTCATCGCGATCCTGCTTTTTCTGGCCACCGACATCCACCTGATGCTGATCACGACGCTGGTCGAGAGCTTTCACACCCTGCCGATCGCCGACGCGCCGCTGGCCGCGTCCGGCTGGTTCTTGCTGGTGCTGGCGGGCAGCCAGATTGTTTCGGGCGGGCTCATGCTGGCGCTGCCGCTCATCGCCAGCTTGCTGACGCTGAACCTGGCGATGGGCATCCTGAACCGGGTTTCACCCCAGTTCAGCATTTTTTCGGTGGGCTTTCCGGTCACGCTGCTGGCCGGCATCGCCATGCTGCTGATGTTGATGCCCTACATTGCGTCCTTCATGGCGCCGCAGTTTGCCGCCACACTGGCGTCCATCGGGATGGTTTTGCAGGGCTTGCGGCCCTAATTAGTTGGGGAGCTTGGGCGGCAGAGCGTTCTGCGCAGGTCAAGGAGAAGCCCGCAGGCGGGGGACACGTAGCAGAACGCCCTGCCGCCCAAGCTCCCAAGTCTACAGGTAGTTGAACAGCGAAATCTGCTGGATGCGCACGAAGGTTTGCTGGCTCGCCTGCAGCGCCGTCTGGCGCTGGTAGAACTCGGCGATGGCGGTGGCGTAATCCAGGTCCTGCAAATCCGACAGGTGGCTGCGGTCCAGCAGCGCACGGCTTTCGCCCGTGACCGCCAGCGCATCGAGCTCCTGCAGGCGCGAACCGACCGAGGCGCGCACGCTCAGCACATTGTCATGGGCGTTGCTGATCTTGCGGTTGGCGGTGCTCAGGGCATTGAGCACCTTGGCCTGTCCTTGCGCGCCGGCATTGTCAACCGGGGTCTGGAGTGCCGCGATGACGTCCTTGATGGACTCGAAGACGTTGGTTCCGGCGTTTTGGGCCGGGGCCAAGGTAAAGCTGTCATTGGCCTTGGGCGTGCCGGTGAGGGTGAACTGCAGGCCGCCCACGCTGATCGGCGACCCGGCTGTGAAAACAGCGGGGGTGGCCGCAGGCACCTGGGGCGGCACCGTGTCAGCGGTGTACATGAGGGGATCGAGCGCGGTACCGGCACCCGAAAATTTGATCTCGAACGCCCGGCCGTAGTCCGGGTGGTCCATGTCGACCACCGAAGTGGCGCTGAACACGCCGCTGCCCGCGTTGCTCGCCGGGCTGGCCGTGACATAACCGGCGCCGCCCTGCACCGACTGAAAAATACGGCGCCCGTCGTCCGCACCGGCCATCTGGCGCGAGACGTCGACCTGCATCAGGCGCTGGCCCTGGTCGCCGACGTAATGGATGTTGCCGTCGGCCTGCCGGACGAAGGGGGCGCTGGAACTTTTGTAGCCGGCGAACAGGAACTGACCGTTGCCGTCGTCGGCATTGGCCAGGCCCTGCAGCTGGTCCATATTGCTTTGCAGGGTGGTGGCGATGGTGGCGCGGTCTGCGTCGGTCAGGGTGCCGTTGCCGGCCTGAATCAGCAAGCCCTTGATGTTCTGCAGCACCGTGGTGACGCTTTGCAGGGCGTTCTCCTCCATGGTCAGGGTCTGCGTGGCCTGGTCCCGGCTGGCCGCGTACTGGGCTCCCAGCGCGATCGACTGCGACACGGCCAGGCCACGGGTGGCCGCCAGCGGATCATCGGATGGCGCCAGCAGCTTGGTGCCGGCACCGAGCTGCTGCTGGACGCGCAGCAGGTTGCTCTGCTGCGCGCCGATGGCGGTCAGGCTCTGTTCGTAAAAGGACTGGGTGCTGATGCGCATGGTGAATTCCCCTGGTGAGGCTTAACGACTGATGCCCAGCACCGCATCGAACATGGTTGACGCGGTCTGGATCACCTTGGCATTGGCCTGGTACATCTGCTGGTACATCAGCAGGTTGGCGGTTTCCTCGTCCTGGTTGACACCCGATACCGACTGCTGGAGACCGCGGATCTGGGTGGTCAGGCTGGTCTGGGCGGCGTTGGCGATCTGGAGCTGGCGGGCCTTGTTGCCCACCGAGCTGACCAGTTGCCCATAGGCGTCGCTGAAGCTGGCGCTGCCGTTGCCCATGGTTTTCGTGTTTTGCAGGGCGCCGAGCAGCAAGGCATTGCTGCCATCGGAAACGCCGCCGGTGTTCTTGCCAACGGTGAAGCTGTCGCCGTCAGCCGGCTTGCCGCTGATGGTGACGGTGATGCCGTTGAAACTCAGGGTCGCCCCCGGCGAATACGTGACGGGCGCGCCCGCAGCGTAGGGGCTGGCAGGGTCGGGCACACCATTGGCGGGCGTCACCGTGACTGCCACTCCGGCCGGAAAAACTGACAATTGATTGGTGACGCTATCGTAGGTGAGTGTCACCGTGGCCGCCAGCGGTGTCGCCAGGTAGGCCGCATCGACCTTTCCCGCGCTGATGGCGCCGCTGCCCTGGTTGGCCACCGCATTGCCGGTAATGATGGGCGAGGCTGCCGCCACCTTGGCCGGGTCGGACGCTTGCACCGTGAGGTCGCGCGCACCGTTGCGGGTAGGCTGAATCAGGAATGAGTCGCCGCCCGCGGCCACGCCGGTCAATGTCAGGGTGAGACCATCGAAGCTGTTGGCCGGCACGGCTGCGGCCAGGTCGGCGGCGCTGAAGACCTTGCTGTCCGAGAGGCGGGTCACCGTGTAGCTCAGGTCAGTCTTGACGTCGAGCCGGTAATCGCTGGTGGTCAAGCCGGAGACGTCGGTGAAGGACGCCGACACGCCGAGGCTTCCGCTGTTTCGGCTGTTCGCCAGCACGCCGGGTGCCGCCTGCGAAAAAAAGTCCTCGCCGGGCGCCCCGTTGAGGTCGATGCCGAGCCGATGCTGGGCATTGAAGGTGTCGGCCAGCGCGATGGCCATGCGCCCCAGCGCATTCTGCGACGGCGCCAGGGTTTCGTTGCGAAACTGCAGCAAGCCCCCGAGCGAGCCGCCGGAAATCACGCTTTCCTGCAGTTCAACGGCATTGCCGGCCGCATTGACCACCGCCAGCGTGGTGCGCCCCGGGTCACTGGCAGCGTTGACCGCCGCCAGCCGGGTGGCCTTGTCGCCCAGCACCAGGGTCTGGCCGTTGCCAATAAAAATGTTGTACTGGCCGCCGTCCTGGACCACCAGCTTGGTGCCCACCAGCTTGCCCAGTTCGGCAACCAGCTGGTCGCGCTGGTCGAGCAAGTCGTTGGGCGCCTGCTTGCCTGTGCCGTTGCTCAGCATGGCCACCTGCGTGTTCAGGCTGGCGATCTGTTCGGCATAGGTATTGATCTGATCCACACTGCCGGCAATCTGCTGGTTGACATTGACGTTGAGGTCGCTCAGGTACAGGTCCATGGTGCGAAACTGGTTGCTCAGGGCCTGGCTGGAACTGAGCAGCTGCTGGCGTGCCGCCGGGTCGGCCGGCGTGTTCGCCACCGCCTGCACATGGGAAAAAAAGGTCTGCAGCTGTGGCGCCAGGCCGGCCTGCTGGTTGGCCAGCAGGTTGTCGAGCTGGCTGATCTGCGCGGCATAGGTGCCCAGCGCCTGGTTCGTCGACTGGGCCTGGTTGAGCTGCGATGCCAAGTACTGGTCGTAGCTGCGGGTGATATCAAGCACCCTGGCGCCGCTGCCGAAGAAGCCGACACCCACCATGTTGACACCGCTGGCAGAGGCCGTCTGCGCCGACTGACGGCTGTAGCCGGGCGTGTTGACGTTGGCCGTGTTGTGCCCGGTGGTTACCAGCGCGGCCTGCGCCACATTGAGACCGCTGAGCCCGGTATAAAACATGCTGTTGGACATAGAACCTGTTCCTCTGAAGCGAGCCGCCCCGTGGGTTTAAAACTCTTCCCAGTCACCGCCTGCACCGGCACCGGCAGCGGCCAGCTGCCTGGGTTGCGGTTCCACGCCGGGCTTGCGCGGTGCATCCGCAGCCCGCCGGTTCGGTGGTGCGGCGATGGCGCGATTGACTGCCGGCAACTTGACGGGCGCGCTTTTGCGAACCGGCGCCATCCGGTGAACCGGCGTGACCTCATGCACTTGCTGGCTGTCCAGCCGGAACACACTGACCACCTGGGACAAGCCGCTGGCCTGCTCCTGCAGCGACGAAGCGGCGGCGGCGGCCTCTTCAACCAGCGCCGCGTTTTGCTGTGTCACCTGGTCCATCTGCGCGATCGCCTGGTTGATCTGCTCGATGCCGGCGGTCTGTTCCTGGCTGGCGGTGGTGATCTCGGCCATGATGTCGGTCACGCGCTTGACGCTGTCAACAATCTCGTCCATGGTCTTGCCGGCTTCGGCCACCTGCTGGCTGCCCTCCTCGACCTTGTCCACCGAGTCGCCGATCAGGGTCTTGATTTCTTTGGCGGCGGCGGCCGAGCGCTGTGCCAGGCTGCGCACTTCGGCGGCCACCACCGCAAAGCCCCTGCCCTGCTCGCCGGCCCGCGCCGCTTCCACTGCCGCATTGAGCGCCAGGATGTTGGTCTGGAACGCGATGCCGTCGATGACGCCGATGATGTCGACGATCTTCCTGGACGAATCATTGATCGCACCCATGGTGTTGACCACCTGGGACACCACGCTGCCGCCGCGCACGGCGACGCTGGAGGCTGACACCGCCAACTGGTTGGCCTGGCGCGCGTTGTCGGCATTTTGCTTGACGGTGGAAGTCAGCTGCTCCATCGAAGCGGCGGTTTCTTCGAGCGAACTGGCCTGCTCTTCGGTGCGGGAGGACAGGTCGTGGTTGCCGGCGGCAATCTGACTCGACGCCGTGGCGATGGTGTCGGTGCCGACGCGCACCTGGCCCACAATGTTGACGAGGCTGTGTTTCATGGCGGCGAGCGCGGTCAGCAGTTGCGCCACTTCGTCCTTGCCCTGGGCCTGGATGGTGTGGCTCAGATCGCCCTGGGCCACGGCGTTGGCCGCGTCCACCGCCTGGCTCAGCGAACGCGAGATGCCGCGCACCAGCGCCATGCCAAAAATGAAGGCGAACAGGACGCCGGCCGAAATCGCGCCGATGGCGGCGATGCGGATGGTGTCATAGCGCGCGACAGCGGCATCGAATTCCTGCCTGGCCACATCGAGTTGCAGCTTCATCAGCCCATCAATGCCTGCAGCCACCGGCAGATACAGCGGGCGAATCTGCTCGACCACCAGGCGATTGGCTTCTTCGATCTGGTTGGCGCGCAGGGCGGCGACCGCTGGGCGCAGGCCCTGCTGGACAAACTTGGCGCGATGCTCGGCAAAGGACTGGGCCAGCAGGGCCTCCTCGGGCGTCAGCGTGGTGGCCATGTAGGCCTCCCAGACCTTGCCGATGGCAGCAATGTTGGCCTCGATTTCGGCGGTGTTCGGGGTGATGGTCTCGGGGTTGGGCGTGACCAGCGAGACCGCAACGGCCAGCCGGTTACGCAACAGCAGGCGCTGGATTTCGGCAATCTGGCCCATCGGCACGGCGCGATCCTCGTAGACCGACTTCAAGGCATCGTTGGACTGGCCGATGCCAAACAGGCCCAGACTGCCAATGGCAACCAGCAGCACGGAGAGAATGCCGATCAGGAGCGTCAGGCGGGTGGCTATCTTGAAATTGTTCATGGGCGTCTACCTTGTTAATTAATGCGCACGGCGATGTCTGTATATCGGCAGGTCGCGGGAAAACTTTAGGAAAATCATCTGAGACATCAGCAGAAACTTCATCACAACAGGCGGCATGCAGACGGCTTCAGGGCGTGTCTTCATGCCCTGCCTCAGGACATCTGCTGCATGATGCGAACCAGCTTGCCGCCGTAGGCCGGGTCGGTCGCGTAACCGGCGCGCTGCAGGTCATGGGCGGCTGCCACCGGGTTGTCGGTGGCCAGCACGTTGGCATAACGCGGGTTGCCGAGCAAGAACCGGGCATAGTCGGCAAAGGCCTCTTCGTAGGAGCCATAGGCGCGAAAAGCAGCCCGGGTCTTCTGCGCCGTGCCGTTGACGTATTCGGTGGTGCTGGTTTCGGCCACCGGCCCCTTCCAGCTTTTGTCGGCCTTGATGCCAAACAGGTTGAAGCTGTTGCGGCCGTCGGCTGCGTGAATTTCGCGCCGCCCCCAGCCTGACTCCAGCGCGGCCTGCGCCATGATGAGTTGCGCCGGTATGCCGCTTGCCTCGCTCGCGCGCTGGGCGGCGGGCAGCATGCGCTCGACAAATTGTTCAACGTGCGCCTGCGGTCCAACCCGCCGGCCTGGCGTGGCCGGGGCTGCGGCCGCCCCATAAAACGCCAGGTCAGGCGCGGGTGCGAGCGGCCTGGCTGCAGCGGGTGTCGCTGGCGCGACATGCGCCGGCGTGAGCTGCGCTGGCGCTGGCGCAGCCTCACTGCCCATGGCCCGGCTGAGTTGCGCCAACATGGCCTCGGCCAGTCCGAGACCGCGCCCGGACAGGTTCTGAGTCAGCTGCTGGTCGAGCATCGAGGTGTACATTTTTTCCTGCTGGCTGCCCAGCAAGCCTTCGGTCGGGGTGGCGTCGCGCATGCTCTTGAGGACGATCTGCATGAACATCACCTCGAATTGCTTGGCCGCCTGCTTCATGCCCTCCTCGGGCGAATTGCGAACCGTGCGGCGCAGCGCGTCGACGCCCTGCACATCGAGCGACAGGCGCTGGTCGAGCACGCCACCGGCTGCGGGCGCCGCGCCGTTGAGGGAAGAAAAACCGCTGCTGCTCATGGCTTGCCTTAAATGATCTCGAGTTCGGCACGCAGGGCGCCGACCGCCTTCATGGCCTGCAGGATCGACACCAGGTCCTGCGGGTTGGCGCCCAGGGCGTTGAGCCCCTTGATGACCTCGGCCAGCGAGGCGCCACCCCGAACCACCTGCAAGGCACTGCCCGCCTGGCTGATTTCGATCTGCGAACGCTGCGCCACCACGGTGCTGCCAGCCGCGAGCGCACCGGGTTGGCTGACCACCGGCTCGGTATTGATCACCACCGACAAATTGCCGTGCGCGACAGCGCAATCGTTGATCCGGACCGCCTGGTTCATGACCACCGAACCGGTGCGGGCGTTGATGACCACCTTGGCCACGGCCTGCTCGGGGGCGATGTCAAGACGCTCGATGCGGGCCAGAAAACCGACCCGGTCCTGTGCTGGCGCGTTGACCTGGATCACCCGGGCGTCCAGTGCCCGGGCCGTGCCGGCACCGAAACTGCGATTGATGGCCTCCACCGCTTTTTGCGCGGTGCCGAAATCGCTGGTGTTCAATTCAAGCATCAGGGTGCCGTCGTCACCCAGCGCGGAAGGCACCGCGCGCTCGACGATGGCGCCACCGGGAATGCGCCCGGAACCGAGCTGGTTGATCTGGACCTTGCTGCCATTGGCCGAGGCGCCCGCGCCGCCGACCACCATGTTGCCCTGAGCCAGGGCATAGACCTGGCCATCCGCGCCCTTGAGGGGTGTCATGAGCAGGGTACCGCCGCGCAGACTCTTGGCATTGCCCAGCGACGAGACGGTGATGTCGATGTTCTGCCCCGGCCGCACAAAGGGGGGCAGCACGGCGGTCACCATCACGGCGGCCACATTCTTCAACTGCATGTTGGTGCCGGGCGGCACGGTCACGCCAAGCTGGCTCAGCATGTTGTTCAGGCTTTGCGTGGTGAACGGGGTCTGCATGGTCTGGTCGCCACTGCCATCGAGGCCCACCATCAGGCCATAACCGATCAGCGGGTTGTCGCGCACCCCCTGAATGCTGGCGATGTCTTTCAGGCGTTCGGCGTGCGCCGGCAGGCTGATGAAGGCTGCGAGCCACAGGCACAGGCCAGACGCAAGAGCGCGCTGCATTGTTCTGCCGGGGCGCTGGAATTTGAGGCTTGTGTTGGACATGGTCAGAAGGGCAGCACGTTGAGGAACAGGCGCTGCAACCAGCCCATGGTCTGGGCTTCGTCGATATAGCCCTTGGCGCTGTATTCGATCCGGGCGTCGGCGACCTGGCTGGAGGGAACGGTGTTGTTGGCGCTGACCTGGCGCGGATTGACCACCCCCGAGAAGCGGATGAACTCGGTACCCTGGTTGATCAGCATCTGCTTTTCGCCGCTGACCTGCAGATTGCCATTGGGCAGCAGGTCCACGACCGTCACGGTGATCACGCCGTTGAAGGTGTTCGTGGCGTTGGCGCCGCCCTTGGCACTCAGGGTATTTTGGCCGCTCGCATCGGCGTCCTGCTTGCTGTTGATGAGGCCGCTGAACAGCG